>JAGDMX010000001.1 GCA_017860725.1 Chloroflexota bacterium
GCCGTGAGGCGGTAAATCCAGCGGTTGGCAAAGATCAGCGGCAGCAGCGCAGCGGCAAACAGGAATAATCCACCCCACAACCCGTGAGCGATGTGCAGTGTGCCGTTGCCCAGTTGAGGGTAGCCGGTCAGCCTCAGAAACAGGCGGGTCAGGGTCACACTCAGGGCAAAGCTCAGCAGGGTCAGCAGCAGGTGATCTGCGGCTCCCGGCCGGCGCACCAGGGAGAAAATCACCTCGCGCAGTCGGTTCATCATCGCTATATACGCTTGGCGACCACTTTGGTTGTATTTGATCCCTAAGCTTCTGCTGCCGCTTCTAGCGCCTGCTCCAGGCTGAGTTGCCGCCCGCTGGCATAGTGAGTATGAAAAGCATCAATTCCCAGCCTGCCCTCAAGCGCTGCCCGCAGTTTCTGGTATTCCAGCAGGTCCACAGGCCAGCGCCCGGCGCCCAGGGTCTCAAAGCTGGCGTCGGCGGCGCCCAGCAGGCGGGCAGCACGCACGGGGTTGCCTTCGGCGGCTGCCAGGGCGGCAAAACCGTCCAGTGCTTCCGCCCGGCCGCGCCGGTTGTCAAACCGGCTGAATAGTTCCAGACTCTCATGTAGTTTTGACCGCGCAGCCGGCAACCTGCCCTGTAGCACCGCCACATATCCCAGGTTAAAGCGCGTGCGGGCATAATCATTCAGCAAGCCCTGCTGGCGCGAGATTTCACCGCTCTCCGTAAAATAATCGCTTGCCGCAGGGTAATCACCTATAGCCTGAGATACATTGCCCGCTTCGCGCAGCGCCCCGGATACCATCCACATATCTTTCATCTGCCAGGCTAGTTCCAGCGATTCCTGATTGAGAGCCAGCGCACCGGAATAATCCCCGTCTGAAATCGCCACCAGTTCCAGGCTGTTCAATACCAGGGATATGACCAACCGGTCACCGGCTGTGCGGCTCCAGATCAGCGCCTGCTCCAGATGTGGCCGGGCAGCCTGGATCTGCCCTTGCTCGAGCCAGATGCGCCCCAAGCCATAATTGGAGACCGCCAGCCCATAGGTATACTGGATTTCCTCTGACAGTGCCAGCGCCGCTTCTGCTTCTTGTTGGGCGGCGGTGAAATTTCCCAGGCGCATATCAGCGACGCTGCGATAGTAAAGTACCAGGACCTGGGTGGCGCGTGCCGGAGCACCCATACTTTTGGCCAGGGTGAGCGCCTGGTCCAGGGTTTTCAGAGTGCTAACATATTCTCCATTCAGCCAGTAATACAGGCCCAGGCCCTCAAGCAACCGGGCCAGCTCCAATGGATGCTGCTGTGCCGCGGGCAGGCTGGCAGCCTGTTGCAAGTGCTGCATCCCCTCCTGGATGTGACCACGGCGGTACCAGAAGTAATACAGCGCCGCGCCCAGCCGCAGCACTGCCTGAGTTTCCCCACCCTGCCAGGCGGTTTCGAGCGCGGCGCGCAGGTTGTCGTGCTCCTGTTCCAGACGCTCCATCCAGAGGATATCCTGGCTGCTCCTCAGCACAAGCCCGGCCTCTTCCGCCAGCGTCAGGTAGGTATCCAGATGACGGCTACGCCAGTAAGCACTCCGGTCGGACTCATCCAGGACTTCAGCAGCGTATTGCCGAATAGTCTCCAGCAGCCGGTAGCGCGGCAAGCCCTCCGGCTCTTCGACCACCACCAGCGAGCGATCCACCAGGTGCGCCAGCAGGTCGAGCAGATCAAATTCGCCAATGCCCTCCCCGCTACAGGTCGCTTCGGCGGCTTCCAGCGTCCATCCGCCGGAGAACACCGCCAGGCGCTGAAACAGCTTGCGCTCTTCTTCTGTCAGCAGGTTGTAGCTCCAGTCGATCAGGGCGCGCAGCGTTTGTTGGCGTGGCAGGCTGGTACGGCTACCGCTCGTCAGCAGGCGGAAGCGGTCTTCAATCCGGTCGGCGATTTGCTCGACGGATAGAGCCCGCAGGCGGGCGGCTGCCAGCTCGATCGCCAGTGGGATGCCATCCAGCCGGGTGCAAATCTGCACGATCGCCGGGGCGATGGCATCGGTGACTGCGAAATCCGGGCGGGCGGCCGCGGCCCGCTCGGCAAACAGGCGTACAGCTTCCGATTGGGAGATCGCCTCGGCCGCTGGCGGCGCTTGCGGGTCGGGCAGGGAGAGAGTCGGTACCCGGTAGAGCACTTCCCCGGGGATAGCCAGCGGCTCCCGGCTGGTCGCCAGGATTTTGACCTCTGCCCCGGCCTGCAGGAGCGCCTGGGCTATTCGGGCGCAGGCTTCCACCAGGTGCTCGCAGTTATCCAGCACCAGCAGTAGCTTCTTGAGGCGCAGGTAATCGGCCAGCAGCTCGCCGAGCGGACGCCAGGGCACTTCGCGCAGACCCAGGGCAGCGGCAACCGCCCCAGGCACCCGCTCGGGATCGCTGAGTGGCGCCAGGTCGACGAACCAGGCGCCATCGGGGAACTCGTCAATCAGGTCGGCGGCGATCTGCAACGCCAGACGGGTCTTGCCAGTGCCGCCCGGTCCGCTCAGAGTCAGCAGGCGGGTGACAGGCGCCGCTCGCAGCAGAGTCCCCTTGATTTCAGCCATCTCGCCCTGCCGTCCAATGAAGCTGGTGAGCTGGGCGGGCAGATTGTGTGGGCGGGCGTCCAGGGTCTTCAGCGGCGGGAACTCAGCCGGCAGGTCGGGTGTGATAGTCTGGAAGATGTGCTCAGGGCGCACCAGGTCTTTCAAGCGAAGTGCGCCCAGGTCACGCAGCTCAACTCCTTCAGGCAGGCGCTCTTGCACCAGCTCGCTGGCGGGCAACGAGAGCAGCACCTGACCGCCGTGACCGGCGGACAGCAGGCGCGCCGCCCGGCTCAGGGTCAGCCCGGAGACGTACTCGCCGGAGGTGTATTCGCCGAGGCGCAGCTCAACCGCCCCACTGTGCAGCGCCATGCGCACCCGGATCGGACCGGTCTCGCCCCAGGCTGCGTCACGCAGCCCGCGCTGGGCCGCCAGCGCCGCGTTCAATCCATCCGGGGCGGTGTGGAAGGCGGCGCAGAAGGCGTCCCCAATGATCTGAAAGACGTAGCCGCGGTGCTCTTCGATCGCCCGGCGCAAAATCTCGTGGTGGCGCTTCAGCGCCTCGGGCATGGCATTCGGGAACTGCTGCCAGAGCTGCGTGCTGCCCTGGATATCGGTGAACAGGAAGGTGACTGTGCCGGTGGGGAGGTTAGCGTTTGACATGGATAACAAGGGTGGATTCAAGCAATATAAGGATGTAGGTTGATTATCGTCCCCAACGTATTGATCCAGAAAGGGCATATCAGCCCGTTCCTATGGAATTTGCCCTATTATAGCATTCCTGGCGGGTTGCTATTCTTGCAGTCCAGGGTCTCATCCTCCGTTCGGAACCATAATGATCCTATCCCCCTCAACCAGAGTCGAGCATGTAACCCGCATGATACAATGACGCTAAAAACGGGCCCGGAAGAACACTACTTTTTGAATGAAGGCAGAGATTATTAATGCATGAAGGTACACTGCTGGTCAATATTGCTGTGGCCTTGGTGGCCGCATTCTTAGGCGGGGTGTTTGCTCGGCGTATTGGGCTGCCTTCGATGTTTTGGAAGGGGGCCTTGAAATGGTGCGCCATACCCTCCTGCAATTAGGCTTCCCCCTGCAAGAGATTTACCGTTATACGGATGCGGTGCGCCAGGACCACTACGATCTCCAGATCGACACCGAAGAAGAACATCGCCTGTTGCACAACTTGACCGATGCCATGAACAGCATCGAAATCACCTGGCTGGTAATACCACCGGACAGCCCACTGGTCGGGCAATCCCTTGCTGAAGTGAACCTGCGCGCTCGCACCGGCGCTTCCGTGGTCGCAATTTTGCGTGCCAGTCAGCTAATCGCCAATCCAAAGTCAATGACCGTATTTGAAGAGGGCGACCGCATTGGCTTGATTGGCGATCGCGAGCAGATTCAAGTTGCTGAGCAGTTGTTGACATTTTCCAATTGATGGATCCATAACTAATTCTGAAGCTCGACTCTCATGAAAAGCCCCGCCTAATGGGATCCTGCCATCCCCGAGGCGGGGCGCCATATTCGTTGGGCAGGTTGATCACCCCCACAGCTCCTCTAAAAACTTCATCTTCTCCAGGTTTTGGAAGCTCTCACCGCCTTCGTGCTGGTTGTACGGCCACACCTGCATCCGCTTCTGCCCGGCATAGTGGTTGTAGGCCGCGAAGACCGTCGATGGCGGGCAGGTCTCGTCCATCAGCGCCGTCGAAAACAGTGCCGGGCACTGAGCGCGCCTGGCGAAATTCATCCCGTCGAAATAGCTCAGCGTGGCGAAGACCGTCTCGATTTGATCGCGATGCACCTTGCAGTAGCTGGCGATCTCGTGGTAGGGGTAGCTGTCGACGATCTCGGTGGCGCGCCGTATGTGGCACAGGAAAGGCACGTCCGCCATCAGCGCCGCCAGGTTGGGGATCAAGCCGGCGACTGCCAGGGCGATGCCGCCACCCTGGCTGCCGCCCGTGACCGCCACACGTTTGGCGTCTACCGCCGGGTGGCTGCGCGCCGCTTCCACTGCCCGTACTGCGTCGGTGTATACCCGTCGGTAGTAGTAGGTTTGCGGGGAAAGGATGCCGCGCGTCATGAAGCCCGGGTAGTGCGGGTTGGCGCCCTCCGGCTCGGGGTCGGGCGTGTCGCCCTTGCGCCAGGTGGAGCCCTGGCCGCGCGTGTCCATCACCAGGTGAGCATAACCGGCGCTGCTCCACAGCAGCCAGTCGATCGGTAGGCCGCGCCCCCCGCCGTAGCCGATATACTCCACCACACAGGGTAACCGCCCGCTTCTCTGGCGCGGCAGCAGCAACCAACCTTTGATTGGCTGCCCGCCGTAGCCGTTGAAAGTGAGGTCGTAGACCTCCACCAGGCGCAGCCCGGCGTTTACCCTTTCGAAGCGCGCTTTTAGTGCATGACGCCGTGCTTGCCTCAGCGTCTCTGCCCAGAAAGCGTCAAAGTCCGGCGGCTCGTCCCGCTCAGGTCGGTAGGTTTGCAGTTGCTTGAGGGGTAAATCGAAGAGCGGCATGGCTGTCCCTCCCATCTTACTTTGAAATTAGCGCTTTCTGCTCGTGTGTCTGGAGCCGAAAGCGCTAATTCGGTTTGTGAGCGGTTTACTCAGAAACCGATTATCCTAAAACTTGCCTTCCATCGCCTTGCGCAGGTTCTTTTCATCCTCGTCCGATAGTGAGGTGTGGAAAATCTTACCCTTGAACTGGCTCAGCACAGAGATCGCCGGGCCGGGATCGGCAGCGCGCACGATCAGGAATAGAGCCGACGAGTTGGGCGCTAAAGCGGCCTCGACTTCTTTGACGAACTTTTTATCGACACCCAGTTTTGCCAGTGCACCGATTCCCCCACCCACCAGTGCCCCGACCAAAATTCCGGCGATCGGGAAGAGCAACCCGCCGATCAACAGCCCCAGCAGGCTGCCGCCGACGGCGCCGGTCTTTACGCCGCGGTCCATCTCGTTGTGCACGTGGATTTTGCCCTCGGCGTCCTTGACCACCACCGCCGAATCATCCAGGCTGAGCTGGCTTTCCTTCTGCATGGCACCAATTTCTTCGCGCACCTGGCCGGCGCGCGCCGGGTCATCGAATGTGACTACGATCCAATATGACATGTGTTTCTCCTTTCGTTTGGTTGGTTGTATGTAGAATAGAATTTGGATTGGTTAAATTTTACCAGTATTTGCCCGCTCTGCCGTTGAAACCTTTGACGCTGGCTCCTTTACCGCTTATACTCAAGAAAGAGGCGTAAAATGACCAAATCCGAACTGCTCGCCAATATCCGCCAGGCCCGCGCCGATTGGGAGGCCGCCCTGGCCCAATTGGACGACCCTCAGATTCTCCATCCGGGGACCGGCGGCTGGTCGCTCAAAGATGTCATCGCTCATATCACCTGGCACGAGCGCGAGATGATCGGCGTGGCCCAGGCACATGCTCTGGTCGGCTCTGAGATGTGGGGCTGGCCCCTGGATGAGCGCAACCACGCGATTTACCTGTCCAACAAGGATCGCTCGCTGGTGGATGTGCGTCAGGAAGCTGGCCATGTGTATCCGCAGTTGCTCC
The DNA here is from genome assembly GCA_017860725.1 of Chloroflexota bacterium. Classification (GTDB taxonomy): domain Bacteria; phylum Chloroflexota; class Anaerolineae; order Anaerolineales; family UBA4823; genus CTSoil-045. The sequence continues at coordinate 6,103 of JAGDMX010000001.1, forward strand.
AGGTCCTGGATACGCTCAGTGATGATGAGTTAAGCGATCCTGCCCGTTTTCCCGGTATGCCGCAGGACTGGCAGCCCTGGAAGCTGATCGCCGAGAACACCTACGAGCACTACCTGGATCATTTAGCCGACCTGCAGGCCGGGCGCATGTGACCGTTGGCAGGTCGCTAGTCGAATTGAGCTATCGTTTAATTACGTAGATTGGGATAGGAGTTATGTCAACAGTATACCTGCACAAAGCCGGGCGACCGGATGACGAGCTGGGCCAGGTCAAGATGAACGGCAAGGTTTACCGTTCAAAATTCGGTCCCGATCAGCAGGTCGGGCATGTCGACTCAGTAAGCGGCAAGATTTTCCAGCGGCGCCTCGGTCCGGATGAGTATATCGGCCGCGTGGATTTGCACAATGGCAAAGTCTATCGCCATGTACCACTTGGCACGGATGAATACCTGGGTGAGGTGCATGCCGATGGCAGGATGTACCGCCATGAATCCCTGGCGGCGGACGATTATATGGGCCGCATGCCCGATTTCATCTCTTATGCTCACTCCGGTGCGGCATTTCTGCTGCTGGTCTTGCCGGCATTCGAGGCTCTTGATGCGGTTGCGGGCGATCAGGTGACAGGGTAAAGCTACGTCTTTAAGTTCGTGCAAGCCTGTCGGATGACTGGCCTGCCGGTATTCTAGGTATCACACTCGTGGAGGATTATAGTATGGAGCTGTTCCTGCTTGTAATATTGGCTGCTGTGATCGGTTATTTCTTCGGAAGAACTCGTTCCAGAAAAGCGCAGGCCAGCGCTTCGAAGATGGTTATCGACACCGAGGCCAAAGACTCGCCTCCGCCAGCCCAAAGCTAGCCAGACGATTTCTTATCCATAGCCAGCAGTAAATCTCGCAAAGCCTGCGCAACCTCGGCCAGCCTGGATGGGTCGACCAGCTCGGGTACGTCCTTGTCTGTGTGAGCAATCGCCTCGAGTATGTGAAACAATGCCTCGGAGGTGATCGCCAGGGCCGGCACCTGATTCTGGATGAATGCTGAGTGATCGCCCTGGTACCAGGGCTCGCCCCGCGCGACGCCTGAGTAAGGAGCGAATGCAGTGTGTATCAGGTTAGCCAGTTCATCCGGGCAGCCATAGAGAGAATAGCCGGTGTCGCCTCGGATGTACCCGACTCCATCCAGGTTGATGTTCAGCAGGATATCACCCAGGATCCCCTGGTTACTCTGAAAATAATGCACCTCTCCGGCGGCGGAGTAGTGGTCCTCGCCGTTGAAGGCCACCAGCTCGATCCCATGCTGCAGGTTCTCATTTGCCAGTAACTCCGCCAGCAGGAGCAGTACCACCACGCCCGCCGCGTTATCCAGCGCTCCGGGTGTGCCTTCCTTGGCATCGATATGCGCTGTCAGCACGACTCTGGGGGTTGTCGCATGCCCGGTGCGGGCGATCACATTGCAGCCCTTGGCAGGGATGCGCCGGGCGTCAATCTCCAGCGAGACTGGCCTGCCGGTATAAGCAACCAGCCGCTTTCCCTGCTCTTCGGTCATGTAGATTGAGGGGATATCGAAATCACCGTCCTCGATCAGCGGGAAAGGGTAAACCGCCCCGGCCAGCTCGGGGTTACGCGTTGTGGCGGCGATGATCGCCTGGGGTGCATTGCTTTCCAGCAGGCGGATGATTTTCTGGTGGTGCTCCGGATTGTAGAAGCTGAAGTTCTTCGGCATCAATTGCTCGCTGGCAATCTGGCCGCGCAGCAGCAAAATCTGGCCGGCAGCCTGTACCGCCTCCAATTCTTCCATTGTGGACGCGACCCCCAGCACAGCCTTCGCCTGGCAGCCCAAGGAATACGGGCTGATTTGTGCTTCAAATCGCTCGTGATCTGCCAGCAGCCGTGCCTCACCATGCTCCCAGTCCAGGCAGTCAAACTCCGGGCAGGTAGTTTGGAGGCCAAGGCCGGTAAAAATTTCGGCCAGGTAAGCCGTTGCCATCCGGTTGCCGGCGCTCCCCGTGCGCCGCCCAGGGATTTCGAGGCATAATTTTTGTAGATATTTTTCCGCCTGCTTGGCTAAGTAGTCGTGGACTGCGCTCATTGTTGCTCCATTTCTATATCCAGCGCAAACTACCCGGTAGATTGGTACTACCAGGCAGGTGTTGTGCGTAGATTAGCCCGTTTCTATTGTAAGGTTGTCACCGAATGATCGCTAGGACCATCCGCGGTCGCCGCTGCCCTGTTTTTGGCTGCGACCACCGCCGCCACGATAACCCCGCCGTCGATCGTCTCCCCCGCTTCCCCCTCGCTCTTCACGCGGTCTGGCTATGTTGACTTTCAGTGCTCGACCATCCAATTCCTTGCCGTTGAACAGTCCGATGGCTTTTTGCGCTTCCTCTTCGGTCTCCATTTCCACAAATGCGAACCCTTTCGAGCGCCCCGTCTCTCGATCCTTGATGATCTGGACCGATTTGACGGTTCCGGCTTGTTCGAACAGAGTCTGTAAAGAGGACTCATTCGAGCTGTACGACAAGTTTCCTACGTAAAGTTTGTTCTCCATCTGTTCTCCTGAAATAGGCAATCTCTGCCAGTCCGCCGTGCTTCTAACTTAACGTCAGTTTGGGATAAGGAAGAAAGGGATAAACCCAAAATCCTTTTATCCCGAATTCACGTTACTTAATGAAATTTTAACACAATTAACCTATCCGTGAAGGGTCGATGTGGGTGAAGTTCTATGCATAAGTGCCATTTGTCCCAGTGATACTTCTGTGGCGTATGGGACTGTCATCAGGCCATCCTTGCTGAGACGCACAAATATTTCACGAGCCTTTATCTGGAACTCCGGGAAAAGCTCGTGACTTTCCTCCGGTGCGTGTGAATGTGAGCACAGTGCTCCAAAGTAACTCTCCCAGTTCAAGCGCGCCGCGGCCGGGAAACTCAGCTTCAGATAATCGTCTGATTCAAAGTAAACGCTGACCGGCTGCCCGGGAGATTTGTTCGCCTCGGATGTATCCCACCCATAGCGCTCGCTGCGTAAATCCTTCATCAATCGGTCGTAAGACGGGTCGGTGCTGGAATTGCGGAAGACCGCCAGCCACCCATCCGGCTTGAGGATGCGCACGAATTCACTTTTAGCAGCCGGCGCCAGGAACCAGTGGAGTGCTTGCCCGACGGTGATCAATTCCACGGCACGATCGGGGAGCGGGATGGCTTCGGCTCGACCGTCGACGGCTATAAAGGCCGGGTATCCTGCCAACGCCTGGATCGCCCAGCGGCGCATGGCTGCGTTTGGCTCTACTGCGTAAACGCACCGGGCGCGCGCCACAAAATGGCGAGTCAGTATCCCGGTCCCGGCGCCGATATCCGCCACGCAGGCCTCGGATTTGAGCTGTACGATATCGCACACGGCCTCGATCGCCGCCTCGGCATAATCCCAGCGGTAGCGAGCATAATCTTCCGCTCGCGTGGAGAATCTTTGTGTCGTGTCCATTTTATTGAGGAAACATTTTTTATGCTGTACTACTGGACTGCCTGGCGGAGCAAATCTTCTAACCAGATATCCGGCTCAAGCGCCTGCTCCTTCCAGCCCGGCATCAACCGGTCCAGCAAGGTTGCTTGTGCAAAACCGGAATAATAAAAGCGCGTATCCTCCTTGCGGTTGCTCATTCTATTAACTTCGCTTAGCTGATTGCTCCAGTAGCGCAGCCGGGTAGCATAATTTTTGAAATCTGGATCTTTGTTCATACCCGGCTCGGGTATATAGTCTTCAGTGAGAGCTGCTTGGCGTTGAATTTCAAGCTCTACATACTTGGCTAACCCTTCTTCCCATTCACGCCGCTGCTCTAGGTCGATATACTCTGGCTCCAGTCCGTTTGCTGCCCGGCGTTGGTCACGCTGTGCCAGGAACTCGCGTGCTAAGACCGCGGCGTCATCCTTGGTGTCGGCGCGGGCAGCTTCATAGAGCAGATTGAGCTCGGTCTGCCAGGCATCTTCCAGGGCGGGGTTTTCCCATGGATACTGGCTATCAACCTGCACGCTGCTTTCTGCCTCTGCCAGTCGTTCTGGTGAAGCAATCCCCTGGTAAGCATGGAATGCCTCGTGCTCCAGGGTGCCGATGTAGGTCTCCGTATCCCCCATCAGGAGTCGCCACATCACACGATATGGGAAGATAGCCCTTAAAAAGGATGGCAGGCTTTCCCGGATTCCCGAAATTAGGCTGATCTGGGCGTATTCTCGCGTCTGGAAGCTGGCTACCCAGCGATCTCCAATTTGCACCGTGAAAGCTTCTGGTGTGATTTCTGGGTCGGGTAGCCGTTGCCGGTAGTAAACCGTGCCTTGAAATGTGTCACCGGGCACTGCCTCCCAGGGGCCGCCTCTTTTTTCGCCGCTCGGTACTTTGAGCCAGCCGTCCGGTGGATTGGAGTAATTGACCAGGAAAGCGTAACCTTCGTTATACACCAGGATTGGGATATCTGCCTTCTCCCAGCCAGGCCATACCTGCGCTCCAAGAGTCTGGCGCAGGTGGGATACCTCTGCCAAGTGCGCTTTATCCAACTCACTTAATCGATCCGGCGTACTGCTCCGTGTTGGTAGCCCCAGGTTGCTCAGGGTGGAGAGTGCGACCGCTCCAATGCATAACAGGAGTGCCCCCGCCACGACAAACCCAGTGATGCGAAAGAATTTTCTTGTTCTCATACGCTGCTTATTGCTGTGAGGATCATCGACTTAGAGAATTAACGTCACCGGGCAATGATCCGAGCCAGCAATATCGTCGTGAACGATCACATCTTTCACCTCCGGGAGCAGGCTTTCGGAGACCAGGAAGTAATCTAAACGCCAGCCGACATTGTTCTGCCGGGCGTTCATTCGGTATGTCCACCACGTGTACTGCACACGCTGTGGATAAAGCGCCCGGAAGGCGTCTACAAAGCCATGCGCCAGATAGCGATCTACCCAGGCGCGCTCTTCAGGCAAAAAGCCGGATGTTTTCTGGTTTTGCCTGGGATAACGCAGGTCGATCTCCTGGTGCGCCGTGTTGAAATCGCCGCCGATTACCAGCCGCTCGCCGGCGGCGTGCAAATGGTCGCATAGATCCAGCAATGCCGCATAGAATTCCAGCTTATATGCCACCCGCTCCAGTCCGCGCTGGCCGCTGGGGAAATAGGCGTTGATCAGCGTGAATTCCGCATAACGCATCAACATCATGCGGCCTTCTATATCAAAACGCGGGTCGCCCAAGCCGGTCTGCACCTCCAGCGGCGGCTGGCGTAAGAAAGATGCCACCCCGCTATAACCGGGACGCAGGGCGGGGTGCCAGTGACCCTGGTATTCCTGCCAGGTCTGGCGGTGCGCCTCGGCGATCTGCTCCGGGCGCGATTTGATCTCCTGCATGAAAAGTACATCCGGTTGATGTGCCACTACTGCTCCCAGCCGATCGTTTTTCAATAAAGCCCGCAGCCCGTTGACATTCCATGTAGTGATTTTCATTCGCAGTTATCCTGTTGACAATAATACCCGAATTCAAGCCTGATCACGGATTTCAAGGCAGGTTTTCAATATTCAGACGGTTAAACCTATACCAATCGCAGTAGAATATTATGGAACCATTGAATTCCGAAGATGAGGAGATGCCAATTTTGGCATTCATTTTACGCAAGCGCCTTTACAAGATCAACCTGGAAATGGCCAGGAAGACTGGCCTGGAAAGCCAGCAATTGACCGAAGAAGTGTTCGAATCCGAGCGCCCGATCGTCTTTGCCCGGGCAGAGAACCGCATGCACGCCATCAAGTCATTCATTAACAACACAGGGATTTAGAGGCTACCTATGCTATCAGCAGTTTTGTGGGGTGGGTTAGCTGCAGCTTCTTTGCTAATTGGCTATGCCTTTGCCATGCGCGGACCTTCCAAGCGCAACACGGGGCTCGTTATGGGATTTGGGGCTGGAGCGCTGGTCAGCGCCATCGCTTATGAGCTGGTGCCCGAGTCGGTCTTCACCGGCCTGGATATCGCTCTTGCTTTTGGTTTGGGAGCTGTAGCCTTTTTTGTTGGTGATTGGATTGTCGACCGTCGTGGCGGAGCGGAACGCAAGGCGATTGATGGCGACCAGGCAGGCAGTTCGGGTGCCGCCATTTTTGTTGGCACATTGCTCGATGCCGTGCCTGAGTCACTCATTCTGGGGATGGGCTTGGCGCTTGGCAGCGCCGTGAATGTCGCTTTTCTGGTCGCTGTGTTCGTCTCGAATATCCCGGAAGCAGTGGCCGGTACACTCAATCTCAAAGCGGCGGGTCGCCCGAGTCGCAGGATCTTCTGGATGTGGCTGGTCCTGGTCATCGTCTCGGCTGTGTGTGCCGGTTTCGGCTATACTGTTATCGGTTGGCTACCTAGTGCCTCGGGGATATACGCCCAGGCTTTTGCTGCTGGCGCCATGCTGACCATGCTGGCCGACGCGATGATGCCCGAAGCCTTCGAGCATGGCGGCAAGTTGGTCGGTTTATTCACGGTGCTGGGTTTTCTGGTAACTGCTAGCTTGTCACTGATTCAGTGAGGTTGCACCTACCGTGCAGATCTGCCGTTTCAGTGAAAAACACTACTGATTAACCCAGCCAGCGCACCTCCGGCGATCAGCCAGGTGGAATTGACCCTGAAGCGCAGCAGCAGGATCAGCGCCGTCAGGGCGATCAGGATGGTCAACGGGTCCACCAGCGAAGCGCGCCCGATCTGCCAGGTGACCGCTGCCATCAGGCCCAGCGCCGCCGCGTTGACTCCGTCCAGCAGTGCGCCAAACCAGGGCGAGGCCCGCAGCCGCGGGATAAACGGATGGGAAATGGCGACAAAGATGAAAGAGGGTAGAAAGATTCCCAAGGTAGCCAACAGGGCGCCGGGCACGCCGCTGAGCTGGTAGCCGATGAAAGTGGCAGTGGTGAACAACGGCCCGGGTGTCACCTGGCCTATAGCAATCGCGTCCATGAGCTGAGCGTCGGTCAGCCAGCCATATTGCGCCACAAAGTCTGCCCGCAGGAATGCCAGCAGCACATATCCACTGCCGTACAGCACAGACCCAATTTTGAGAAATGTCAGGAACATGAGCGGCAGGCTGAACGGGATCGCTGTGGTGATTGAGGCGACGGCTGTGATTATAGTGCCGCCCAGCGGGAGCAGCATGGCTCCAGCCGTTGGCGCACGCAGCCGCCTTAAATTGGATACCAGCATCATCACCAGGCCTCCGCCAAAGAGCAGCACGAGCTCGTTGATCCCCAGAAAATAGAGCCCCATAATCACTGCCATGACCAGCGCGGTGGGTATGTTTTTGATCGCCTTACCTCCCAGATTCCACAGCGCCTGGATGATAATGGCAATCACCACCGGCTTAATACCGTACAATAACCAGCCTGCCTGTGGTAGCGTGCCAAATTCCGTATAAGCCCAGGCCAGCGCCATCACAATTAAGGTGGCTGGTACAATGAAGCCGAGACCACCGGCGATCAGCCCCCACCAGCCAGCCCGCAGATATCCCAGATGGATCGCCATCTCGGTCGAGTTTGGGCCTGGGATTAAGTTGGTAGCCCCCAGCAAATCGAGGAACTGTTGGTCGGTCAGCCACTTGCGGCGGGTGACCACCTCGTCATGCATAATGGAGATATGCGCTGCCGGGCCACCAAAGGCAGTAAGCCCCAGTTTGAGAAATAAAGAGAAAACTTCTTTCAATCGAGCCAATGAAGAATCCGGCATGATGATTCCGCTAACTGAGGATTACCTTCGCCGACCAACGCCCGCATTTTTGCAGCGCATCGACCAGGGCAGATTGGCTCGCTGTGTTGGTAAAAGTTGCGGTTGATGATATCGGAATTCGTTATCGGCATGCGACTATAGTATAGAAATAACGCCGAATTGTCAATCCGGTACTATCGAAATCTTGGGTGCTCGAGGCTTGACGCAAGGCGTCAAAACCTGTTGTATTTCCCGTTTCCTGTTGCTATAATCAATTTAATAAATAACGTGAATTCGGGATAAAAGGATTTTGGATTTATTTTGGGAGGCGAAGCTGCCCAAAATAAATCCAAAACACCCCTTTTTCCTTATCCCGAACTGACGTTAAACACCAACTCCTCAAAAATCAAGGCCTCATGCTAACGGTGGGATGCAGCCAGCTTAGGGATACCAATGATCGCCGGGTGAAAAGCAATTGCGGCGGTCGAATGTTGCGCGTTGGTTAGCCCAATTGTTGGGCATCCCTGCCTTAGATGATGCCGCTCCCTGGGTGGAGATGGCTTAATTGTTTTCACCACTTAAGCCATAAGAAACTCTTGACCGGTCAGCAGCGGAGGGCAACATGGACAAGATCAGGCTATCTATCGTCGTAGGTTGTCTATTTGCGTGTGGATTGGTGCTTCTAGCAGCCGGGGCGAGGCTGCAACAATTTTCTGCCTTGGCCGCTCCGTCTACCGATGTCAGCGGGTTGATTACTACCAACACGATTTGGTCTCCGGCGGGCAATCCTTATATCGTGACCGGTGACGTCACTGTCGAACCCGGCGTGACCCTGGTCATCGAGCCTGGGGTGCAGGTGCGCTTTGACGGTGTTTACGCTTTTAATGTACGTGGCACACTGAACGCTGTGGGCACACACGAACAGCCGATCGTATTCACCTCCAATAAACCCAGCCCGCTGGCTGGCGACTGGGGCGTGTTGGATATCCGAGCCGACAGTCAGCATAGCCGGATGGAGCATGTGATGATCGAATATGGCGGTAATAACGGCAAAGCTGGCTGGTACTGTGCCTCTGGAGCCTTGTGCGTCAATACCTCATCTTTTCGGCTGGAAGCCTCCACCCTGCGCAACAGCGCTACCCGCGCGGTCGTTCTGTCGCAGTCGAGCGCTATCATCTACAACAATACCTTCGACCACGTCACCTGGGAAGCGATCCGCTTGCATACCTGTGACCTGGCTAAGGGCGAATGCCACCCGCTGATAGTTGGCAACACCTTCACCAATAACCAGTATCCCATCCTGCTGGATAACGCCCAGCTCCCGGAGATGAGCGGTAACACTGCCAGCGGCAACCAAGTCAACGGCTTTGTGCTCAGCCCGATGTGCTATTTAAAGGGTAATAATACCTTTGTTGCTGGCGATCTGCCTTATGTGGTCGTAGCCTCCGGCTCCTGGTGCCATATCGGAACTTACGGCGTCTCTACTCGCCTCACCATCCAACCTGGAACGATCTTCAAGCTGCAGAACACCATCAAGTTTCAGTACGACACGGTCATCACAGCCACCGGGACAGTTGAGCAGCCGATTATCTTTACCTCGCTGAAAGATGACAGCGTCGGCGGCGATACCAATAACGACGGTAGCATCACCAGTCCGGCGGGGGAAGATTGGGGTGCAATCTTCCACGAGGGAATCAACGTGAAAGCCAGCTACCAGCATGTCATCTGGCGCTACGGTGGCGGTACAGCTTTCGGATGGGGACCGTTGGTGGCTGTGCAGGGCGGGGCGAATGTGACTATCCGGGACAGCGAGTTAAGCCAGGCTGAGGTAGGAGTCTATACCTATGATACAGCCACCCTGGACTTCCAGAATAACCAGGTCCATCATCTGGTCACATCGGGCGTAGATACTTACTCGACCGGTTCCGTTTTGGTGGCAGGTAATCGCTTTACGAATATCACCAATTTTGGCGTGACAGTGCAGAGAGGCGCACCGGTATTGCGCGAGAACTTCTTCCAGAGCAACAAGACCGGAGTTGAAGTGATCTGCTCAGCGAATCCATGCAGCCCGGTAGTCTCGCCGCACAATCGCTTCATCGGCAGTGGGCAGACCGGGGTGAATGTCAGGTACCCGGCCAGCGTCTGTGTCGACGGTCGGCGCAACGGCTGGGGCGATGTGAGCGGGCCTCATGACAATTCAACGGTAGTGGATGCCTGCGGTATGGCCGACAACCCAGGCGGTCTGGGAGCTCCGGTCTCCAATGGGGTCAACTACAATCCCTGGGAAGGCGGTATGGGTCGCCCGGTGATTTCATCGCCACGCTGCGGGGTGACTGCCCAGAATCAGCCGCTGGTCTACGGCTGGGCACCGGCCGGTGCGCTGGTTTCCTTCTACGACGAGGGCGTGAAGATCGGCGACACTGTCGCCAATGATGGCGACACCTTCTCCTGGGTGCCGGGTGATCCATTCAGCGATGGACACCATAGCCTGACAGCCATCGCCGAGCTGGGTGGGCAAACCAGTCTACCGACCCCGATGCTTGTACTCCAGGTGGACAGCAGCCTGCCTTACGACCCCATGGGCGTGCGCATCCGCTACGACCTGCATGGCATCCAGTATGTGCAAATGCTGCGCGATGCTCAGGGCTGCTCCAGCCTGGGAACCAGCCTGGAGACGCCGGTATGGGTGCGCCCGGGGACGATCATGACCGTCACTGTGCCGGTACGCAGCATGACCACCCTGAGTGATCCGGTACTGCTCTACGATAACCTGGATGCAATATCATCGCCTCATTCTGGTGGGCAGGCTGCGACGGACTCGTCGGATTGGGAGTTGGCTCCGACACGTGAGGTGCCGGTGCAAAACGACAGCGGTCAGACCATCATCGGCTACCGGGTGGCCGCTCCTGGTTATTACCCTGGCAACCGCATTTACACCGGCTACGGCCCAGTTGAGAAAATCCCCGGCGGCGATATCCCCGGCGGTATGTCAGGTGTGATTGAAGTCGAAGGCGTTGCTGACGTAATCCTGGTGACGGACGACGGCGCCCTTCACCGGGTGGATGGCAACCTCGGCGATCCTGGTTTTGGTGGTATCACCGTTCCAGAGAACAGTAGCCCGGCAAACCTGACAATACATAACAATAGTGGCTCAACTTTATTCCCCGTTTACATAGGTAGAACATCGAGCATCGGAAGCGATTACTATGGTGGATCTAACTTGTTTTTGGGGGTAGAGAATGAGCGCAACGAGATGGTCAGCCTGCCGGCCAACACAGATGAAGATACGAGGTATCATGGTCTGGCTTTAGGTCATGATGGTGGTGAGACGATCTATTACCCGGTGAAGATTTTCATACCGGCAGGAAGATCTGCGGAGACCACCATTGAAAACGGTTACGGAGTGGTGGATATAACCAATGGCTTTCCGGGGGACATCTGCGATTTTGGTTTGGTGCCTTACGAGGAGCAGCCGGGTGGGACAAGCCACAAACCACTCAACTTGCTGCAATACCTGGATGCCAGTAATCCGCAGCCCAAGATCCTCGAGGGCGGTCAATTGCCGCGCATCCGCGTCGGCGCCGGTAGGTACTACTGGCAGGCATATTACTGCGATGGCTCACCTGCCGGGCATGGTGAGGTCGTGATTTCCACCGTGCACGATACGAATTTTCCTCAGAATTTCCGGTTGGAATGCCAGGATAAAGTTCAGATCGGTCCGTATGAATACCCGCTGCAGAAAAAGCCGAAGAACTCGCCAGGTTGGGTCAACACCGGCTTTGACGAATACGAGGCCGCTTTCCCGATGTCCCCCGGACCGCTGTCCTTCAAAATCTGTCGGGATGGATATGTGTGTAGTAACTCCATTGGTCAGGTGCTGATCGATCCCGACGGCTATGTCTACGACTCCAGCATAAGCCCAAGCGCAGTAATTCAGGGCGCTACGGTAACTTGCAAGATGTACGATGAAGATTACCAGGTGTGGAGCCGCTGGCCGGCCGAGCTTTTCGAAAGCCAGGTCAACCCCCAGGTGACTCTGGCAGATGGCTACTATGCCTTTTTTGTGCCGCCTGGCCTGTATCGAGTGGAAGCTAGCGCTCCGGGTTACACCCCGCATATCAGCCCGAATATCCAGGTAATCAATGAAGTCGTGCACTATAACGTGCCGTTAGTGCCGCTATATCAAAAGATCTACCTGCCGCTGGTCAACCGTTGAGCCGGAACGCACCAGATCCCGCTTATCGTTGGGCGGGAGTCTTCTCCTGCCGGTCTCAGGATCGGATTCTATACCCGCCTTATATACGGCGCTTAATTTGTCTGTTCCAGGGAGCGTTATTATAAGAATCCGGCTAACAGGTACAGGATTGCGAAGGCACTGAGGGCAACCAAGATAAACAGCACTGTCAACCAGATCCAAAACGGCAGTGTTCTTCCCCCAATCTGCCAGGGACTCGCCAGCAGGCTTCGAACCGACTCGGGCTCGAGCAGGCTTTTCAAAAGCGCATGGTAGCCGATCTTATCCGGTTGTTCATCTGCCTCCTGGGGCTGCATGGAAGCCGGATCGGAATCCCGTTCGAGTTTGGATAGGGCAGCCTCCATTTCAACCGCGCCGGAAAACCTGAGTTCGGGATCCTTCTGCAAAGCACGTGTCACAATGTTTGCCAGTCCATCGGGCACCTGTTGGTTGAATTGTTGTGGGGATGGAGCAGTGTCCATTGCATGCATCCGCACGACGGACCAGGCATCATTGGATTCGAATGGTAGCCGACCGGTAAGCATTTCAAAAATAGTAGCCCCTAAGCTGTAAATGTCGGACTGGGGAGTAAGTTTTTTCCCACGCGCCTGTTCGGGTGAAATGTATCCCACCCCCGCAAGCATCACATGGGTTTTAGACAGACCTGACTCGGAGAGCAGTCTGCTTAACCCAACGTCGGTCACCTTCACCTGCCCATCGGCGGTGAGAAGAATGTTCTGGGGTTTGATTCCTTGATGAACCAATCCTTGCTGGTGAATAACGTCTAAGGCGACGCAAATCTGGCGAGTGATATACGCGGTAAGGGCCGGGGACAGTAAACCATATTCGCTGATGTATGATCCCAGGTCTGTGCCATCGACCCATTCCATGATGATGTAATACCGAGTTTGATCGACACCGTAGTCGAGGATGTGTACGAGATTATCATGGGACAGCTCAGCCAGGCGCCGCATATGATTACGGAAACGAATGGCAAAGCGCGGGTCAGAATGATATTGGGTATGAAACACCTTGATCGCCACTGGCTGTCCGTTTTCGGGGGGGGTGGCGCGGTAGACTGAAGCCATGGGACCCCGGCTGATCTCTTCTTGTAGTATGTAGCCGGCGCCAATTTTCGCGCTGCTTTTCGGCTGTGGGTTATTAAGCGTTGTCGAGACCATGAAATTCTTGCCAGTTCTTACGGGTAAGGATTCCCGGATGTAGAATCAGTAGTCCCGGTTATTGGGACGATCAATTCTTGCCCTTCGGAGATACTATTCGGGTTGAGGATCTGGTTGGCATCCATCAATACCTGAATGGTGGTGTCAAAGCGCAATGCAATCTCTAGGAGAGTCTCGCCCGGGCCGACCACGTAGGTTTGAAATTCCATGCCGCGATAGACGTGCGGCAAAAATACTTTCGACTCAGTCCCGACGCCGTTGGGAGAGATGCTTACAGGAGCTTTATCCCAGCGGGAATAATTTAGGACGGTGAGCTGTTCGTTAATCCAATCCTCCTGGCGCACATAGCCATGGCTATCCAGCCATCCTTTTACAGACCAGTTCGGATCAACAGTCTCTATATCCCGGACGACCAGCCACACATAGGGGACGCCTTTGAATAGAGCATTCAGGTCCCCAACTTCTTTTGGTTTGGGGTGGAGCAGTATTTCATCGCCCGGATAGCCTTGCGTCTCAACCGATGCTTCGTAATCCGAGTAATAATATTGGAATGGCAATTCGGCATACCCGGGGAGGAAAATCACCAGCCCTCCAGGCTTGTCCTTAACCTCTTGCGCAACATAGGCTGCGGTAGCGCGCCAGTCTTCTTTCTCTTCGTTGATGGCGTTATAACCGATTGAGACGAAATTCATAGCCACTAAAGGCAGTAAAAATGCCAGCACTGCTTTTGAGCTGCGAAACTGCCCGACGGTGCCGGCGACGAGCAGATAATAACCCAGGGAGGCTGCAATTAAATTGCGGCTGAGGAAGATTGGCTGCCGCAAGCTGACCAACAATGAAAAGACCAGGGGGATGAAAAGCCATAGCGAAGTGAGGCGGAGTTGCCACCCTTTCCTGGGGATGATATACGCCAGGATAAAGATCGTCGCCATGTAAACCAGGCTGAGCTCGATATAAGGGAAGTTAAAATTATGGAAATCCAGGAGCGTTTCTAATACCGTTTGGAAGGAGGGTGGTTGAAGCCAGAAATCTTCCGTCACCCGTCGAGTCTGGGTCCAGAAAAATGGTAGCCACGGCAGGTATAGCAGCCCGATTGCCGCCATGCTGATCAGCCAGCCGGTCAAACGCTCTTTATACCGCCGGAGAGACAGCAAGAAGAAGATCGAGATCGTAGCAACATACCAGAATGCACCATTGTCGGTATATAATGCCAGCGCTGTGGTGAGTACAAACCAGATCCAATCCCTGCGATTCCCAAAACGTAGTGCCCGAAAAAAGAAATAAGCCGAGATCAGGATAAAGCAGGTCAGCATGGCGTACATGCGCGTTTCCTGTGCGTACCAGATGTGGAAGGGTGAAAAAGCCAGCACAGCCGCGGCGATCAAGCCAATCCGTTCATCCTCGAAGATATTCTTCCCTACCAAGTAGATCAACACAATCGATGCAACGCTGAATAAAGCAGACAGCAGTCGCACCTGTGCTTCACCATCACCCAGGACCAGCCACATTTTTAACAGCAGATAGTAAAGGGGTGGATGGGTATCGGTTTGGACAACCATCCGCAGGATGTCCGCCAGGCTGTGCTGGCTGATCGCGATACTAAAGGCTTCGTCCAGCCATATGCTTTTTTCCGTCAATTGGTATAGTCGCAGACTGGCCCCGATCACCACCAGGATGGCAAGCATCTTTTGTTGCAGGGTCAGTTGTGCCAACCACTTTTGGGCGCGTAATAAAATCGGGGATTTTGCATACTCACTTCTATGAACCGATAGATCCTTTTTGGTGTCTTCGCTCATTACTTAATCCATCGATACCTGCCCTGGAGATTCGGTCTTGGGTTGCTTGACCGGCAAGGCTTCGAGCAATGCAAACCGCAGGGCGGATAGGTAGATGATGGCATGCCATGCGAGCAGAATCGCCAGAAGCACACCCTCCCGGTTCGTACGGAGGTTGAGCACCAGAGGGATTGCCGCGACCAGGAGGATTCCCAGAATGGTCTCCCAAGAAGTGGCTTTCAAGGCACGCGTGAGGTCGGTTTCGAGGCCATATTTTGGAGTTCGTAGAAAAGTCCCCTTATCGTTCCATAACGCGGATATACACGCCCGGGCTACTGTCAAGCTGAGTGCTAACATGGCCATAAACGCCCCCAGTCCGGAACGCCAGGAGCATCCCGTGGTCAGGTGCAGCGCCCAGGCGACGCGCAAAACCCCGGTGAGGATCGAGATCACAGGGACAAACAGGATCCACTCAGCCAGTTGCCGGATCGGTAACTGCCAGTCGTAGGCAAAAGCAGCGGTGGTAAGGAGCAAAAAACCAGTAAATATCAATACCAACAAGTCGTTGAACCAGCCCAATAAACCCATCAGGTAGCGAAGACGCTGTTGAAAAGAGAGTTTTTCAACCTGGTCTGATCTGCTCCAGGGGAGCAACCTCCAGCCATAGCGTTTAAGAATCTGCATCCCTCCGAAAGCCCAACGAAAACGCTGTTTCTTGGTGGCATCGAATGTCGTGGGGAGCAGACCATGCCCGAAAGCCTGGTTAATGTATACACTCTGGTAGCCTTTTTGTAGCATACGTAAGCTGGCTTCTGCATCTTCGGTAATGCACCACTCATCCCAGCCACCAATGCGCTCGAGAACCCGCTTGCGAATGAGCCCCATCGTGCCACAGAAGATGATGGCATTCTGCTCGTTGCGGGAGCGCATGCTGATCTCGAAGAAGAAACGCTGCGCTAATGCGCTGAAGTGAGCAAACAAGTTTTCATCACGGTTGTAAAAGGATTGCGGCGTCTGGACGAAAGCCACCCGCGGGTTGCTGAAGTAAGGTACGGTCTCGCGCAGAAAGCTGGGAGTAACCAGGTAGTCGGAATCGACCACCGCGACGACTTCGACATCTGGGGCAGTCTGGGTCAGGGCAAAATTCAGCGCGCCAGATTTAAAACCGGGGTAGTCCTGCAGGTGAAATACTTTGATGCCATTCTGATAGCAGAAATTCACTACCGGGCGCCAGAGCACATCGTCTGTGGTGTTGTCGTCTACCATGATCACTTCGTAGGTGGGATAGTCGAGTTTGCGGAGAGCAGTTAGGGTCTTAATCACCATATCAGGCGGTTCGGCATGGGCTGGAACGTGGACGGAGACTTTAGGCCAGTAATCGTTCGGGCCAGTGAACGGGGGAAAGTAACGCTGCCAGCGAAGACGGGCGACTACATCCAGCACTTCGAAAGCAAAATATAGAGTCAGGAGGACGACGACCACCTCTGCAGAGAACAATACCAGAGAACCGATAACCACATGTCGCGCCAGGTTTCCAAAAAGGATCACCCACAAAATTCGCCCCAGGAACACAAGTTGAACTACGCCAAAAGCAGCCAGGAAGGCGTGCCCGCGGCTGTTCCAATCCGGCAGGCGGTTCCACAAGAAAACGCAAAGTAATGCATATCCCAGGGTAAATATAGCAGTCAGCCCCAGCTCGCGCCGCCAGACAAAATAAATCAGTGCAGAGACTACTAGAACGATGGCGAGATGAAGATTGCCGGTAAACCTGCTTTCACCTTTGGGACGATAACCGGTCAGGATCAGCCAGGCGAAGCTGGCTAAGGTAGCAGTGATCGCGTAATAAAAAAATTCTTCGATCATGCTGGGTTAATGATTTCTACGCCTCAGCCAGAACACAGCAGCCAGGCAGCCGATGGCGAAAGCGGCAAAGACAGCCAGGGCGGTAACTTCCCACATTTTCCAAGCTGGACGAGTAGGAGACTTCGGATCGATGGTAGGAGGGGTCGCGGTCGATGAAGCCTGTATGGGATCTGGAGATAATTTTTCTGTGGTCGTACCTTGTGGCGTAGCTGTCAGAGCCGGTACGGTATTGACCGGGGTCACAGAAGACGGGGTGATGGTTGCAGCAAGAGGGCCCAATTGGGTCGAACCGGGCTCACTACCCCAAATAACCTGACCGTTCATGGCGATAGTCACCCGTTCCCATTCCTGGTATTCACCGCTTGGCGAAAAGCTATAGTCATCTGCTTGTTGAAATTCAGTCCAATCCGTGCGGTTGAAGCGAATCTTAATCTCGCCAGTATCTTCACCGGGGAGCAGTGGCTCCAGCCCGGTTTGAAAATGGAGGCGTAAATAACGGAAGCCTCCTGGTAATATGTTGAACTCTCCGGAGATATTTGCGCAGCCAATCTCGGCCCAATCACAATGGAAAGTATAGGCCAGATCGTCTTCGTCGCTGAACCAGTAATAGAGCTCGACGGCATCCAAAGGTACAGGCGTTGAGCCTGCATTGACAAGGATCAATTCCGGCTTGGAATCGAGTGTGTTTTCCGCCGGATTGGCATTTCGATAGAGTACGCGTAGCGTTCCAGAGATTGGCGGTGTCGCGGAGGCAATCCGGGAGGCTGGTTCGGTCCCAATTTGTTCAATCCCAATCAGCGGAAACTGGTAACCGGAGAGCAGCTCTCGCTTGTTCGGGTCAACGCTTTGCCAGTCATCTAACAGGATGCCCCCGGTGTCCCCGGAGTTAGGATTGAGGGTCCAATAGACATAGCTGACGTTGTTCTCGCGCAGATAAGACACCAATGCCCGCTGCCAGATACCTTCCCGATCATCACCCACCGAGCGCCCGCCAAACTCACCCACGATCACCGGAGCGATATTTCCCTTTTGCAGGTAACCCCAGTGGCTGTCCCAAATTTCCGGCATGTTTTCGGGAAAGTCAGGTTCTGCAAACCAGGGTTGAGGATAAACACCCGGCCCATACACATGTGTGCTGTAAACCAAACGTCCTGGCACGTTAAGGTGCACGGGATACTCGTTGGCGCCCAGCAGGTTGCCACCCCACCAGTACCAGTCGCCTTCAAACTCCTGTACGCCTTGAACGATGATCAAGACATTGGGGTTAACCTCAAGGATGGCATTGCCGGCACGCTCGGCTGCCAGGCTCCAATCTGTGGCAGGGTCTCCGCTGCCCCATGTCGCCCGCCCATGCGGCTCGTTATGTAAATCCATGCCGATCACCGTATCATCCCAGGAGTAACGTTCGGCCAGCATGACCCAATCATTGATCCAGCGCTCCTCGCTGTATTGAGATGTGTACCACAGTTCGGACTGCGAATGGCTGTCAGGTCGATGGCGATCCAGGATAACTTTCAAGCCCCGCTCGCCAGCTTCAGCGATAATCGTATCCATAATTTCGAGGCCGTTTAATCCCTCCAAATCCGGATTGAGATCATAATTGATCCCATTTGGGATGCTGGCAGGGTCAAACAGCTGATTACTGTAGGGCAGGCGTATCGTATTAAAGCCCAATTCCACGATCTGATCTAGGATACTTTCCAGGTTACGCGCCCATAGGCCGTGTGGGGCATAGCTTTCGGTCTCCAGGCCGAACCAATTGATCCCGGTCAAGATCACCTGGTTGCTGCTTGAATCCAAAATTCGACTGCCATCGGTATGCAAATAATTAGGGGTTTGTGCATAGGCGTGCCAATAAATGCCAAGGCTACCAAATATGCTCCCGATCAGGAGTGTTAGATATAATAATTTCCGATAAAATTGACCCATACGCCGTCGAATAAGGCCCTACTCTAAATAGCGAGATGGAGAATACATTGGTCCGGATCACCATTACAGATCACGATCAAACCGTCAGCTTTCTTTCCAATCGAGAAACCCTTCTGAGGCTCGTCGCGGGATGCTCGGTCAATCCAGCCAGCCTGGAGGAATTACTCATCGCAACAGATATATACCAACGTGGCACGGCTGCTACGCTCATGGCTGATTTGATGGAATTTGACAAAGCCCTTCGCATGAAAGGGGCTGATTTTATCCATGCTGCCATTGCCCAGGCCAGAACCAGGGAAGAGCCATTGGCACTGGCGTTCCAGGTTATCGACGATATTACCACAGAGGAAGCTTTTACTATGCGGGGCTGTGATTTGGTAGTAATCGATCTGGCCCAGCAGGTTATCCAACCATCTGCGGGTATAGTTATAACTTCTGAGGGCGAAATCAATGTTGACACCGATAAAAAGCTTATCAAACCAACAGTGACCTATATATTGCCCCAGGAGTGGACTGTTCAGGCACTGTAATTTGCAAGTAACTATTCGTGCCCACTTAGAATAAAATCGCACCTATGGTCAGCAATACGGCAGGAGTGAATGATTTGGCCATCCTGGACGACCTGAAAGAATGCTCCATCGTCATCGGGAATCCAAAAATGCCATGCTTTGTCGATAGCGACCAGCCAACCCTGGGACATACCGCAGGAGGATGGCTTCGCGGGGGCTGTCCCGGGGATTAGTTGATTGTCATTGGCTCCGGGACGCAACAATTGAAAGCAGTCTCCTGCAGGAAGTGTATTCAGCGCATTAGGGTTAACCTGCCCCCACTGTTCAACTGCGAAGGTGGCGGTAACTGTTCCCTGGTCTGATAAGCGCTGAAAAGTGACGCTTGATAAATCGATCGGCAAGTTAGACACATTCACCACCGCGATGGCTGATTCATCATAGAAAAGTTGAATGTTTGAAGGTGAGAACAATTCCTGACTACGGGCTGCGGCAGCAGTAAATGCGGCAAATAAAATCGCGATCCAGGTTACCAGGCTCAGAAAATATAGATAACGTTCTTCGCGGCGCAAGTTGTAGGTAGGTTTTGCGGGTTTCGCAGGTAAGATCACGAATTGAGGCAAGATCGGTTTGCGAATCTGTGTCTCCTGCAAGGTGGATCCATAAGGCGGTGTAGATTCTTGCGGATCCGGTAGGACCTCCAAGCGCTCCGGAGCTGATGCGTCGGGCTTTTGAATTTCACCTTTCTGAGTTTGGTCGCCTGTCTGATACAGGGCTTTTTGGAAAGCATCTACAAACTCCCCTGCGGTTGGAAAGCGTTCCTGAGGATTTTTTGCGAGGGCCTGCTGGAGGATTGGATCAAGGGTGGCCGGTAATTCAAGGTTGAGTGCGCCGAGAGATGGGGGTGAGTCGTGAATATGTTGGAGAAGGACTGACATTGGCTGCTCCCCTTCAAAGGGTAGCCTGCCAGATAGCATTTCAAAAGTAATAACCCCAAGGGAGTAAATGTCGCTGCGAGTGTCAATCGTTGCTTCCCTGAGCGCCTGTTCTGGGCTCATATAGGCCGGCGTTCCGCTTGCCAGGTTGCTCTGCCAGGTCGATTCAGCAAATAAGGCAATGCCGAAGTCCGCCAGGTATGCATTGCCATCCTGATCGAACAAGATGTTACTGGTTTTCAAGTCACGGTGAATAATACCCTGGCTGTGAGCGTAATCGAGAGCGCTGGCGATCCGAGCTAATACCTTAGCGGTTTGTTCAGGGGAAAATGGACCATGCCGCAAATGGTCGGCCAGCGAACCGCCGGACATGTACTGCATGACGATATAGGGTTTGCCTCTTTCCACTCCCGATTCATATAACGGGACAATCGCTTCTTGCTCCAGAGCGGCAATTAACTGCGCTTCCTGTTCAAAACGAGATCGATATCCCAGATCGTTAAGGTACTCTGAAGGCAGCATCTTGATGGCAACATGCTGGCGATTTAGAGGGTCATATGCCAGGTACACCCGTGACATTGCCCCCACACCAATCTCGGCCAATATTTCATAGCCGTGTATTTTTTCAACCAGCATCAGCTCTCGCTATTCCCCATTTATTTATCTTTGCCCTTGGGCTTATTTTTATTCGCCTCGCTGATTACTTTACCTTTATTAACTTTGTCTTTATTCTTGTTGTTATTGTCTTTTACCTCTTCAGAGCGTCCGTTTGAAGCGGGGATTTCGGTAGCCCATGAGTTGGCATTGC
The DNA here is from genome assembly GCA_017860725.1 of Chloroflexota bacterium. Classification (GTDB taxonomy): domain Bacteria; phylum Chloroflexota; class Anaerolineae; order Anaerolineales; family UBA4823; genus CTSoil-045. Next base: position 27,025 of record JAGDMX010000001.1, read on the forward strand.
CTGCAGGTGTAGAGACGAGTGTTTCGGTGATCATCGTCACCGGTGGAGCAGGGAATTTATCGAAAGCCACGATCTTCAAGGCCATCCATCTGTAATCTTCCAGAGCGGTAAAGGTGGTCAGCAGGATCTGACCGAGTTCCAGGTTATCCCCCACCTCGGTTCGCTGGTTCACCACCAGCGAGTGCCCGCCGATTTGCCACAGGCTTTCCTGGATCATCTCCAGAGGGCCATTGAAGGTGAAGTAGGTTTTATCTTCTTGGGTCAGTTGTATCCGATCTGCGAGCCAGGTGCTATCTCGCAGAATGCGACCTGTCAAGACGACAAAATCACCCACATGCAGCTCGCTGGCGAGCTGGGTATGAGCCGCCACCCGAATGGGGACATTGCCAATGATCCACACTTCCTCTGAGCCGCCCGTGATCACTCCCTGCCCGATAAATTGATAATCGAAGGGCATATTCGCTACGTCTTGTGGCCCGTTGATCGCCGATAAACCGCGCGAGGCGGCCCGCGTGGCATCCCCGGAGCCAATAACCAAACCGACCACGGTGATCACTAGCAGCAACCCTGCCAGGAGCATGCCGAGCTTCAATCCCTTGCTTTGCCTAATCGTCGTCATCTTCATCTTTTTCGTGGTCTCGATTCGCACTGTTCCCGTTATTACTCTTTTCTTTTTCCTTCTGGTCGAGATCAACCCAGTTTACTTTTACCTTGTCTGCGGTAGCTGTGTTGTTCGTAATTTTTGGAGCGGCCACTCCAAATTCAACAGGCACCGGAGTGGGAATAACCTCCTCCGCGAGGATTATCACCGGTGGAGCAGGGAACTCATCGAAGGCCAAGATCTTCATGGCGATCCAGGTGCTATCTTCCGGGGCGGTAAAGGTGGTCAGCAGGATCTGACCGAGCTCCAGTTTATCCCCCACCTCGGTTTGCTGCTCCACCACCAGCGAGTGCCCGCCGATTTGCCACAGGCTTTCCTGGATCATCTCCAGGGGACCGTTGAAAGTGAAATAGGTTTCATCTTCTTGGGTCAGTTGTATCCGATCTGCAAGCCAGGTCTTATCCTGCAGAATACGACCCGTCAGCACAACGAAATCACCTACATGCAGCTCGCTGGCGAGTTGAGTTTGAGCCGCCACCCGAATGGGGACATTGCCAATGATCCACACTTCCTCCGAGCCGCCCGTTATCTGCCCCTGTCCAATAAATTGATAATCGTAAGGCATATTTGCTACATCTTGCGGCCCATGGATCGCCGGTAACCCACTCCGTGCAGCTTGACTGCTATCCCCGGATCCGGGAAGCAGGTAGAGCACACTAATCATTAACACCGGTGCGACCAGTACCACGCCAAGCTTGACCCATTTCTGGGGTAGAACTCTGCCCAAGAGCCTCAAAAGAACTGTGCGTAAACGCAGGAAATAATCTTGCATGACCGGCTCCCCAAGATTGCGGTATTTAAACTTACCATAAAAGTTGAGATTAAGAGGCCTGACCGTCCTCTTCTGATAGATTATAATCTTGCTTTAAAGTTAATTCTGCCAGGCTTCCCCGCTTTCAGAGGCTTTTGCCATTTCATATAATGCTGTTATCGTCCTCCAGTTTCTGGTTGTCGCCGGCTGCTTCAGCTTATTCTCGAAAAAGGTATTGGTCAGTTTGGTTTTTCCGTAGCCGTTGGGGCAGAAAAGATACACCTCTTGCTGACCGATAACAAATTCGTCAGCTTGTTCGCCAGAGATTCTCAACCGGTCCGGATCGATCTCTGCTACAAGTCGATACAGGAACGTCACATGCAGCTTGCCGGGGTCCTCGCTTCTCCCAACTAAAAACGGGTTGCCCGCGATGATTCGCTGAAAGTCGTGCGCCTCACGCAAAAAAACAGGCACTCCCAATCCAAAAACTTGCTCGATTTGCGCCTCGATCCGCCCCGCCAGCAGTTCCATATCGCTCTCTTCGCTCTCGAAGACTACATTGCCGCTCTGGACATAGCTCCTGACATGCCTCAGGTTCAGCTTCTCGTAAGCCTGCCGTAGCGCTTCCATGCGCATCTGCTTTTGCCCGCTGACATTAATCCCGCGCAGCATGGAGATGTAGGTTTTCATTACTGTGGGTACCTTATCATCAATAGAGCTTTCTGTCTACCCTGCCCCATCGTAGGCTTGCTTGATCCAGGCAATTAGCTCCTCGTCAACCTCATCGACCTGCATCACATTGACCTTATACTGGCACATCCCCCCGGCTGGCAATTCGATCAAGCGCTCAGTGCCCTGGACGCCTTTCATGTTCAATCCCACTTCCACCCGTGTCTTCGTCACCGGCCCGATCATGGCGAACTGCCGCTTACGTCGCAGGCTGACATAGCCCTTCTTGGGCGCAACCTCGAAGGCGCCAAATTCGTCGATGGCCGCCACCAGCTTCTCGTGGATCGGCCGCAGGCTGGCTTTAGCCCCCGAGTAAATTTCATCCAGCACATCTCCCTTGGAAGTGCCGGCTGCCTCGATTTCCTGCTCTTCCATCGCTTTCTTATAGGTCAGCACAAGCGTACTGGCATCCCCGTACCCCAGCCCACACTCTCGCTGCACCATCTCGCGCACCTCCCCATGTTTGCTGAGACCGGAATTCTTAATCATCGCAAACAACTCTTCCAGCGACTTGCCGCTCCTCGCCTGGATGTTTTTTAACTGGGTTTCAGTGGCTTTATCAACACTGCTTATGGCAATATCTCCTTTCGGGATGTCTTCTAAAGGTAAGTGTATCATCGTCAACTGCATTAGAAGAAGATCTATTCCACTGAGGCATTAAAAATGGAAGTAGTTTTTTACGAGTTGAATCACTCGTAAAAAACTACTTATGAACGGAACAAACCTTACTAGAATACGCGAATAGCGATCTCGGCTGGGGCTGCCAGCAGATCCTCTAACTCAGGATCAAGCTTTACCAGGGTAAGTGAGAAGCCAGCCATTTCCAGAGAGGTGCAGTACTCACCGATATAGTTGCGCTTAATCTTCATACCGCGCTTCTCCACCTGCTCGTGAGCATAACCGTACAGCAGGTAGAGCTCGGAAATCGGCGTGCCGCCCATACCATTAATCATCAAGGCGACTTCATCGCCGGCCTTGTACGGGATATCGCTGGCGACGGCTTCCAACAGCTCATCGACGATTTCGTTAGCAGGTGCCATCTTCACGCGCTTGCGTCCTGGTTCGCCATGGATACCGATGCCCATTTCCATCTCATCTTCGGCCAATGTAAAGATCGGGGTGCCTTTCGCAGGTGGGGTGCAGCCAGTGAGTGCCATACCCATGGTGCGTGTCACAGCTACAACCCGATTGCCCAGGGCTTCCAACTCTTCCAGGCTGGCGCCGCGCTCGGCAGCTGCACCGGTAGCCTTCATGACGAAGAAGTTCCCTGCCACACCACGCCGACCAATCGTCCAGGTTGAGTCTTTTACCGCAACATCGTCATTGATGGTGACGGTACGGACTTCGATGCCTTCAGCTTCGGCCATTTCACGTCCCATGTTGAAGGACATTGTGTCGCCCGTATAGTTGTTCAGCAAGTGTAATACCCCTTTTGGCGATGCAACCAGCTTGGTTGTCTGATAGACGAAGTCGGCGGGCGGTGCAGCAAAGACATTACCGGGACAGGCTGCGTCTAGCATACCGCGCCCGACTGCCATCACGTGAGCCGGTTCGTGGCCCGATCCTGACCCTTGCATGATCGATACCTTATTCGAGATGGGTATATCGGCGCGCATAATCAGGTTATATTCGGGGATGTACTTAAGGGTTTTCGGGTTTGCTAGGGCGATGCCCTTGAGCATTTCTGGTACAAAATTCTTGGGGTCATTGACAAATTTCTTCATGTTCGGGTCCTTTCGATTGGGGAGAATATGGGTTATTCTTTCCAGGCTTTGCTAACGGCTTCGAACAAGACGGCCATAGCAACTGCGCCTGCATCCAACGTTCCTATACTGCGCTCGCCCGTATAGGCGGCGCGACCGCGCTTGGCAAGCATCGGTCGGGTGGCTTCAGCGGCTTGTCGGCAAACAACAGCGGCTTCATCCAGGGCAGTCGACGCATCTTTTCCATCATTGAAAGATTTTTCCAGCTGATCAACCGCGGGCACCAGGGCGTCGAGAAGAGTCTTGTCGCCCAGGTCGGTATTGCCGCGCTTCTTGATGCCTTCGATTGCCGAACGGAACATGGCGATGACATCCTGTTGGGTGATCTCGGTTTTCGTACCCAGGGTGATGCCTGCCCGTAGGAAAGCCGTACCCCATACCGTGCCCGAGACGCCGCCTACTGCACCAACAATCTTCATGGAGACGCCTTTAAGTGTATTACCGGGCAGGCTATGGTCGATTGTATCCCACTCGTTAATCACTTTCTCGAAGCCTCGCGCGATCGAGTAGCCAAAATCGCCGTCTCCAACTACGCCATCCAGCTCGCTGAAGTATTGCTCGTTCTCAAACACCGTGTTTGCAATTAACCTTACGACGTATTCGACATCTTTGCTCATTAATGTGCTCCTAAGGGTTCAGCTATGAAGGCAGGCCTCAAGGTCCTTGAGAGTGATGTATTGGCCCGGATTTGCTTTGCTACGATTGGCTACGATCTGCATCGGTGCATCAGGTTCACCTAAGTCACTAACGACTAACAATGCGCCTGACATATCTTCTTCCCAAGTATAACTGCTTAGCGTGACGATACAGCGGATCCCAGCTGCCAAGGCAGCCTGCAATCCATTGGACGAGTCTTCAACGACCAGGCATTGATCTGCCGGGATGCCTAGTTTTTCTAAGGTAAGCAGGTATATATCTGGCGCGGGTTTTTTCTTTGGAACGACATCACCAGCCAAGACGAGGAATTCTCCAGCGAGATCTTTACCAACTACATATTCCAGGACCCCTCTCACAGATTCTTCTGCGGAAGTTGATGCGACAGCTAGCTTCCAACCCGCAGCGCTGGCTTCTTGTACGATGCGCGCCACACCTGGGCGACCCGGCAGGCGACCATCTCGAATCAGTTGTTTATAGGTTTCCGATTTGCGCTTATGCCAATCTGCAATCATTTTTTTCTGTGCTTCGGGGTCTGTAGGCAGGTTGGCTTTTGCCACAAATTCTGGAGTCAACATGCTGGCCATGCGTTCCTTACCGCCGGCAATTTTTAGCTTGATCCCGTATTCTTCTTCTGACCATAGAACGGGCAATTGGAATTCTTGGAAAGTTTGATTAAAGGCCGGCAGGTGCCCATATCGTTCGGTATCTGCCAGGACTCCATCACAGTCGAAAATCAGCGCTTTCATCATGCTTTCCCCACCGAACCAAAGATTTCGAGATACCCGGTCACCATTTCGCGTACAGCCTGGTTCACGTGTTTAAAGAGCGACGGCGGATCCCATTTATTCTTGGCTTCCGCTTCGCGCAGGAAAGCCAGGTTCGACTGCATGTAAGTAATTTTTAACGCAGTGGATATGTTCACTTTGGAGCAGCCGCGGGCGATCAGGTCCTGGAATTGTTCGTTGGTCAACCCAGTCCCGCCATGTAATGCCATCGGGAGAGGTTGCACCGACACGATATCCGTGACTCTTTGTGCATCTAACTTGGGGGTTTCTTTGTACACGCCGTGGGCATTGCCGATAGCTGGGGCAAAGCAGTCAATCCCGGTGGCGCGGATGAAATCGAGAGAGACTTCCAGTGTCTGGCGCGCCGACTCGGTATCAGACCCGATTCCATCCTCGACGCCTTTGATGCCTTCAATTTCGCCCTCTACCCCCGCCCCGTATTGTTTAGCTTCCGCGACAACTTCAATGCATTGGCGGCGATTTTCTTGGTAGGGAAGGGCAGAGGCGTCAAACAATACCGAATCCCAACCCCTGGCCAGGCAGGCGCTGATCACCGCTCGATCCGGGCAATGATCCAGGTGTAGGCAAACTGGAACAGTAGTCTTGCGCGCCATTTCGAACCACATGGTGTAGAGTACGTCCAGGCCAATTTGTTTGACCGTCTTTACAGAGGTTTGCACGATCACCGGAGATTGCGCGGCTTCTGCGGCTTGTAATACGGCTTCTAAGGTTAGATCGTTTACGATATTGAACGCCCCGACACCATATCGTTTATCAAATGCGTCCTTCAGGATGACTTTGAAGGGTGTTATAGGCATAACAATTTCCTTCCTGCCGGATTTGCCGGCCTATGCTTGATAGCAGTCACATGCTCGATTTAGCCACATATTTATTTAGAGAGTGGCAATGGCTAGCGATGATCGGTTAATTTTTTTGGTTTTCCTCCAATCTTCGTTAATATTGGGCATTTTAGCGGTTGAGCACAATCGTTAGCGAATAGCGGTCTCCTCGGTTGTAACAGTAGGTGAACTCAACCGGAGTTCCATTATCTAGGTACACGGTACGCTCTTTATAGAGAATGGGTAATCCCTCATCCATCTCAAGTAGCCTGGCTATCTCTTCGTCGGCCTCGCGCGCTTCCAGCCGTTGGACAGCGCGTTTCACGCGGAAGCCATAAGAGTCTAAAATATCCCATAGATGATGAGACTCCAGGTCTTCTTGGAGTAATTGGGGAAACAACTTATATGGGACATAGGTGTCGTGAACGGTGATTGGGAGATTTGTGATAAAGCGTAGCGTTTTTACGTGTACCACCAAATCTCCTTCTTCGAGGGACAAGGATTGGGCAACCTTTAGTTTTGCAGGGAGAATGTCTGCAATCAAAACCCGAATACTGAGATCAATACCCTCCTCTTTAGCGGTTTCAACAAAGCTGGTCAGTCGTGAATGATCACGCTCGAAATGAGGCTGGGCTACGAATGTCCCTACACCATGCCGGCGGTAAAGCAATCCCTCGTCGATTAAATCAGAGATTCCCTGGCGCACGGTCATCCGGCTGACGCCAAATTTAGCTGCCAGCTCATCTTCGGATGGGATCTTTTGTCCGGGCGCGAGTACTTTTTTGGTGATGTCATCACGCAGCGATTTTCGAATTTGGGTGTAGAGGGGTATACCTTCGGATTTTTTTAGAACTGACATAAAGCACTGGCCTTATCAGTATGCTCCGAATATAAAGATTTCGAGACTTTGCTTAAATTCGCTGTATAGACGATTAATCGACGGTGTGTAGACCTCTTAATCCTAATTTATTTTTTGTGTTATGTCAAGAAATCCGCGACTATTCATCTAATTCTTGCGTGGATACTTGACTCAGTTTTGATTTAACGCTATTATGATGTATACACGTCTATAAAGCTAACATCTAGATGCCAAGTCTGTTTCTGCCTGATAGATGTCAGAGGCTTTCTCATTCAGAAACTATTCGAAAGGAAGCGTAGCGATGTTCTCCCAGAGTATAACTAATGAAGAAACCATTCTCGACCGCTTGATGCAAACCGCGCCATCTCTCGAAATTTGGTGGGATTCCTCGCCGCTCGTCTATCGCACTTGGGCCAAAGGACTGATCGCTAGTTTTCCTGAGGAAAACAGGGAAGGATTAGCGAGGCAATTGCAGCGCCTCTACGATCCCGAAAATCCGGCAGCCACACGCTTTACTGGGGTTACCACGAATCCGCCCCTCTCATACCAGGCCATCCAGGATGACCCGGCACGCTGGACCGCTTGGGTAGCCAATTACGCCTCACAGCATCCTGACCAGGACTCCTCACAGGTGGGTTGGGCACTTTACAAGGAAATCGTGCGCCTGGGAGCGCTGATGTACATGCCGGTATATCAACGCACCGACTATTGCTATGGGCAGCTGTCTGGGCAAGTGAATCCCTACAGCTTCTTTGATACCGACACTATGGTAAAACAGGCGTTGGAGTTGAGATCGCTGAGTGAGAATATCGCCATTAAGATCCCTGGTAGTTGTGAAGGCGTAGAGGCTATTCGCAGGCTAACTGCGTTGGGGGTGCCGACCAACTGCACCTCTGGTTACACGGTCTCCCAGTTTATTGCTGTCGCCGAGGCCGTCCATGCCGGTTTGATCGAAGCTCGCCAGAACGGTGTTGACCTTACGGGCTGGAGGTCGGTGATTACATTCATGAGCGCCCGCTGGGAAGGGGCGGCAGAGTTCGGTGAGCAAGCGAAACAGGCGGGCTTTGACCTCACCGTAGAAGACCAACGCTGGGCTGGTTTAGCGGTTTTTAAGAATGCCTACCGCATTTTCCGCCAACGGGCTTACCCAAGCAAATTACTCATCTGCTCGCTGCGACCTGGCCCGGTGGTGAACGGTGAATTGCGCTGCTGGCATGTGGAGGAAGTTGCTGGTGGGCGGATCATCTTTACGCTGCCGCCGCCATTCCTGAACGATATGTTTTTGAAGCTCTCCCACCTGCGTTTTGAGCCGCGTATCCGCCACGATATTCCGGCAGATGTCATGACCCGCCTGCGCAAGATACCCTATTTCATAGACGGTTATGAACCCGACGCTTTGACAAAACCGGAATTCAACCAGCTCCCCGCCTTGCTGAGCACCAAGAAAGAATTCAGCAACGCCATGGATAAGATTGTCGCCTTCGCGGCTCAGGCTATGCCGGTTGCTCAACCCGAGGCACGACCGGTTTAATTCTGTTGCGCTTATCTGGTTAAA
>JAGDMX010000183.1 GCA_017860725.1 Chloroflexota bacterium
TATTGTAATAACTCGCCCCTCAGGCAGTGCCCGGGCAAAGGGCGATTATACCACCAGGTCTTTAACGGTTGATGATAAAGCAATCGCTGATCTTGTCACTCAGGAGATTCTTTACGATCTCGGGCTAACGCCTGCTTTCTCGGGTCTGCGCACAATGGCATCGGTCATGCGCCCTACCCGCGCCATAACAGGCACATCATGCACCCGGATAATATCTGCCCCGCGTGCAATGCCAATCGCCACCGCAGCGGCTGTCCCCTCCAGGCGCTGCTCGGGTGGCAGATTCAATGTATAGCCAATAAAACTCTTGCGTGAAGGGCCAAGCAGGATCGGATAACCCAGATCCCGGATTTCATCCAAGCGGTCGATCAGTTCCAGGTTTTGCTCAACGGTCTTGCCGAAGCCGATTCCCGGATCGAGAATAATATGCTCATCATCGATGCCAGCGGCATGTGCCAGGGCGACGCTTTCCTGCAGGTCACGGCGAATATCCTCTATCAGGTCTTCGTAGGGAACGCCGACATATCGTCCTCCCAGCCGCTCGCGGATTTCGGCGTGCGCCCATGAAGAGCGGTTGTGCATCAAGATCACGGGGACCCGGAAGCGCGCCACAACTTCCGCCAAATCCGGATCGGCGTGGAAACCCCAGACATCATTGACCATGTGCGCCCCGGCCTGTAAGGCTGCCTCGGCCACCGCCGCTTTGTAAGTGTCGATGGAAATCAATGTGTCGAGCTCTCTGGCCAAACGATGGATAACTGGCAGGACGCGCTCCAGCTCATCAGCCTGGCTGATCTGCTGTGCACCGGGCCGGGTGCTCTCGCCGCCGACGTCCAGGATATCGGCGCCGGCTTCCAAGAAACTCCTTGCCTGGGATATAACCAGTTCCAACCAATTCCCGCTGGAACTGGCTCCTTCTATCGGAAGCAGTCCATCCCCAGAAAAGCTGTCTGGGGTGATGTTCAAAATTCCCATCAGGTAGGTTCGCTGACCCCAATTGAAGGTACGCGTCCCTACGTTGAGTGCTGCCGAATGCATCCTGAGGATCGGCACGTGCCCAGGTCTGACGAGTTCCGAGACCCTAAACCAGCATGGTCAGAGGCCGATTCAGCCAGGCTTCGGCTTCATTTTCGTCTGTAAAAATTGCCATCTCAACCCCACCGGAGGTCGTCAGGGCGGCAATTTCGATGACCATTTGGGCAACTTCTTCGCTTGAAACCAGAACCGCCATGCGAATGTTGCGCACGGACGGATCATTACTGACTTCCAGAGCGTAGGTGAGCGCCTCTTCCGGGAGGACTTTGACCTGGCGCAGGTCGTATAGATTGCGCGTCAGGCGGTCCGAGTCCAGCAGGTGCTCGAGCGCGAAGTTTCTCCAGTGCGTCAGCGTTTCGTGGGATACATCGGTAAAGACGATATTCATCCCACCATCCGCACGGCGGCTGACGGCATATCCCAATCCCGGGGCGGGGCTCCAGTTGAGGGGTTTGGCTTCAGCATCAGACATGTAATTTACCTCCTGGGAGTTTAGGTCTTCTTACGTTTCGATCTCTCGAGAGTGCGTGGTATTTTATCGACTTTCCGAATGCCTGTCTTATCGACCTCATCAAGCAGTTGGGCAACAGACAGGCCCAGGCGGGGATGGATCAGGTTGGGGGCAAGTTCGTCCAGCGGCACCAGGACAAATGCCCGTCCCCGCAAGCGCGGATGCGGGATGGAAAGCAGATCTGTGTCGAGCACCTTGTCGTCGTAAAATAATATATCCAGGTCGATCAGGCGCGGACCATAGCGCTCGGCTGGCTGGCGACCGAGACGGATTTCAAGCTGCTTCAAATAGACCAGCAGCTCCTCCGGAGAGAGGGCTGTCTGTGCTTTGACGACCTGATTGAGAAAGCTGGGCTGGTCGGTAATACCCCATGGCGGGGTCTCGTAAACCGATGAGGATGCCAGGACGGATACTTCAGGCGGCATGGCTTGCACAGCCGCCTGTAAATTCACTGAACGGTCACCCAGGTTGGTGCCCAGCGCAATGTAAATCGTATGCATCATATACGCTCAAGAATGGTGGCGGTCGCCATGCCATGCCCAATGCACATGGTTTGCAAGCCGTAGCGGCCTCCGATACGCTCCAGCTCGTTGAGCAGCTTAACCATCAGGATCGTTCCAGTGGCGCCCACCGGATGACCGTGGGCGATCGCTCCTCCGTTGGGGTTCACCCGGCTCAGGTCAGGTTGAAATTCGTGCTCCCAGGCCAGCACGACGCTGGCAAAAGCCTCGTTGATCTCAATGACATCTATCTCGTCCAGCGACAGCCCGGCTTTCTTAAGCACCTGCTGCGTTGCTGGGATCGGCCCGTCCAGCATCAGCACCGGGTTTGAACCGACCACAGTACGAGCCACGATGCGTGCCCTTGGCACCAGATTGTGTTTCCCGATAGCTGTCGGGGAGGCCAGCAAGATGGCGGCGGCTGCGTCGCTGATCTGGCTGGCGTTGCCGGCGGTGGTGACTCCTTCCGGCTTGAAAGCTGGCTTAAGCATCGCCATTTTCTGTCGATCGGGCGGCATGCGTACCCCTTCATCGACCGTCACCGTGCGTCCATCCGGCCGGGTCACGGGCAGGATCTGGCTGTCGAAATAACCGTTTTGAATGGCGTGCATGGCGCGCAGGTGCGATTGATAGGCATATTCATCCAGCGTTTCACGATCCTGCTGCCACTTCTCGGCCATCATCTCGGCGCTGATGCCTTGATGAACCAGGTTGTAGGGCAGATCCGGCCAGGTAGCCGGGTAATCCGCCCCGAGCGGCTGGTGCGACATGCACTCGGTGCCGCCGGCAATCACCAGATCCATATCACCCGCCAGGATTGCCTGGGCGGCAAAATGCACCGCTTGCTGCCCGGAACCACACATGCGGTTTAAAGTGACGGCAGGCACTTTAAACGGAAAACCGGCTTTTAGCACCGCCAGCCGCCCCAGGTTGGCGCCCTGGTCGCCTACCGGAGTGACCACCCCCCAAATGACGTCATCGATACGACCCGGGTCAATCTCAGCCCGCCGGACGGCTTCCTGGATGACCAAAGCCGCAAGCTCGACGGGCGCAAAAGGCTGTAGCGCCCCCCCTGGTTTGCCTACCCCAATGGGGGTGCGGACGGCAGAGATGATAAAAGCTTCGCTCATCGATATTCGCTCCCTGATTGATGGATAGCATACCACATTTCAAGAGTGAGGGAAGAGTTAGTGATTTTGGCTGGGTGGTAAAATTGGTTGGCATTTACCCAAACAATTAGGAGACTGCATGGCTCAAGCCGCATTTCATTTTCCCCGCGGGTTTCTGTGGGGCACCGCCACCGCTTCCCATCAGGTGGAAGGCAGCAATACCAACAACAACTGGTGGGCCTGGGAGAACGAGCCGGGGCGTATATTGAACGGTCAAAAAGCCGGGCTGGCCTGCGATTGGTGGAGCGGGCGCTGGCGAGAGGATTTCGACCGCGCCGCTGATGCGGGGCAGAATGCCCACCGCATGTCGATCGAGTGGAGTCGCATCCAGCCCAGACCGGGGATCTGGGACGAGAGCGCATTGGATCGCTACCGGGATATCGTGCGCGGCATGGTAGAGCGCGGCATGACACCCTTAATCACCTTACACCATTTCAGCGATCCGCTGTGGCTGGTTGAGCAAGGTGGATGGGAGAATGAAGCCGTCGCCGAGCGCTTCGAAACCTATGCACGAAAAGTAGTTGAGGCGCTAAAAGAATACGTGACCCTGTGGGCAACGATCAACGAGCCGAATGTGTATGCCGTGATGGGCTATATTGTCGGCAATTTCCCGCCGGGTAAGACGAGCATCAATGCCGGTTTGAATGTGATGACTAACATGGTGCTGGCGCATGCGCGGGCCTACCGTGCCATCCACGCCATCCAGCCGCAAGCCCGGGTGGGTCTCGCCCTGAACGTCACTCCGATGATACCTGCCAAGAGCTGGTCGCCGTTGGACCGCGTGGCCGTTTCAGTACTGCGCAGAGTCTATAATGAGTTTTTCCCTGCGGCATTATCTGCCGGTAAGCTACGCTATCCAACCCATACCCGCCGTATACCGGAAGCGAAAAACACCCAGGATTATTTTGGCATGAATTACTACACGCGCTTTGCCTGTGCGGTTGACCTGCGCATGCCCAGGCAGAAATTCATCCGCTACGCCCCAGAAAATTGCGACGAGATCAGTGAGACCGGCTTCATCGGCAATGACCCGGCAGGTTTTTATGCCGCGCTCGAATGGGCGAAATCCTTTGGGCTGCCGATTATTGTCACCGAGAACGGGGTGGAAGACTCCAACGATAACCTGCGGCCGCGCTACCTGGTGCAGCATATCCACCAATTATGGCGGGCAGTCAACATCGGCATTCCCATCAAGGGCTACTTCCATTGGACACTGGTGGACAACTTCGAGTGGGAGCGCGGCTGGTCACAGCGCTTCGGCTTGTGGGAGCTGGATGTGGAGACCCAGGCGCGCCGCAAGCGTCCCAGCGCCGACCTGTACGCCGAGATATGCCAGGAGAACGGCTTGTCTTCCGAGATGGTCGCTCGCTATACCCCTCAGCTTTTTGAGCAGATATTCCCGAATTGAAATGAAAAAGCAGCGCCTTGAAGTCAACATTCGCCCGGCAACGCAGCAGGACACCACAGCGATGCTGGAGCTGACCGGGCATATCTGGGGTGGTCATGATTATGTGCCGGAGGTCTGGCACATGTGGCTCGACGATCCCTATGGCCGGCTGGTGGTTGCCGAGAGCCAGGGGCGGATGGCTGCGATTGGACGGCTGGCGCGTTTATCGCCGGATGAGTGGTGGCTGCAAGGGCTGCGCGTCCATCCCGACTTCGAGGGCCGCGGAGTCGCCTCACAGATCCACGATTACTTGGTAGATGAATGGCGGGGCCTGGGCGGTATCCTGCGGTTGAGCACCGGCTCCGATCGATTGCCGGTGCAGCACCTGTGTGAGCGTACCGGCTTCAGCAAAGTCGGCGAGTTCAGCTTCTTTACCGCCCCGGCCATCCTGGCAGGTGATTCGCCGCTGGGTAATTTTAGCCCAATGAGCCTGGAAGATGCTACCCGGGGGCTGGAGTACATACGCAACAGTCCTACATTTTCCCTGCAGCACGGTCTGTGGGAGCTTGGCTGGGAATGGATGCGGCCTTCCCAGGATTTGCTGGCGGAAGCTGTGCAGCGCGGGCTGGTGTTTTGGTGGCGCAACCGGGATGGCCTGCTGGTTTGCCGCATCGACGAAGAGGAAGATATGCCCGGGCCTTACATTCAGCATCTGGCCTGCCGCCTCGAGGATATCAGCACCTGCCTGGAGGATTTCCGCCGCCTGGCGAGTCGATTGGGATATGGCTATGCCGGCTGGGTGGCGCCACTCCAACCGTTGCTGCTCGATGCCCTGGCACAGGCCGGCTTCGAGCGCAGCTGGGATGGCTCGATCTTCCTGTACGCTCAGGAGCAGACACCACAGGGATTATCCCAACGCCAAATCGAAGTGTAGTATAATGCTGGTCGCCGGCGGAGAGACAACCGCCCGCGATTTTTCGGAGAGGTCGCGTAGTCTGGCCTAGCGCGCACGCCTGGAGAGCGTGTTTCCCGCAAGGGAACGAGGGTTCGAATCCCTCCCTCTCCGCCTTTTACTTAAGCAACCACTCCGGTATGTGCTCCCCCTGACGAAATGACGAGGGATTAAAGCCCTCCCTCGGAGTTTATCCCCGCAGGGGGGCCAGGAAAGGCCTGCTCAGTGGAGTGGGTTTCTTTC
>JAGDMX010000184.1 GCA_017860725.1 Chloroflexota bacterium
AAAACCGGCGATCCCCTTGGCTTTTACCACATAACTTTTGATTTACCTGGGTCGGCAGTGTTAATGGTGTCTCCTCCGGTAATCCCCCTACCGCAAATTGATGTTACACCTGGCGGACGTGCCGGAGAAGGCCGTCGCTCTCGCTCGGATCCATTCGAGCGCACCGTTAGTACGAGTGGCGTAAGATCATACACTGCCGGAGATCCCTTGCGCTGGATTCACTGGCCAACTTCAGTACGCAGACAGGAACTGTACGTGCGCAATTTTGACAGTACACCTGCTAGCGACTGGTGGATCTTTTTGGATTTGAATAAGGAGGCACAAATTGGAGAAGATTGGAATTCGACGCTTGAACATGGCGTGATCCTGGCAGCGTCCCTGGCAGACCTTGGCTTACGGCAAGGACATGCTGTCGGTTTCTCAGCCTCAGGCGAACGATTGATTTGGCTATCGCCGACACACTCTGCAGAACAGCGCATGTTGATCCTGCGGGAGCTGGCATTGATCAAACCGGGAGAGGTTGCATTTGCTAATCTGCTGGAAGCGGCTAGGCCAGCTTTGCGCCATGGGGCTAGCCTGATTGTTATTTCGCCTGACTACCAGGCTGGCTGGCTAGAACCGCTCACCATGCTGTTGCACAACTGGATTGCACCGACCGTACTTATCTTTGACCCGCTATCCTACCAAAGCAGTGCAACAGCCCAACATACTGATTTATCCTATAAGGGAATCCAAGCAGCACTCGCTGGTTTAGGCATTATCCCGTACATTATTCGGCGGGAGATGCTCGACCGCCCTGAGGCACGCCCGGGGCATCAGGGCGAATGGGAATGGCGTGTTACAGGGTTTGGGCGGGCTATCCCGATCCATAAACCGGCCGATTTGAGCTGGAAGCAGTTGGGCAGATGAATGCAAAGCTGATTGCTTACACGGGTAGTTTGGTTCAACGAGTGGGACTGGCGATTCTTACCACGCAGTTTTTGCTGTGGATGGCAGTGATTAGTCTGATTCTTGGGCTTGCAGTCTCGATGCAAAGTCTCGATGCCTGGCCGTTGGTGGTGATCGGGCTGGCGGGGATCTTTTTTGGGTGGCTGATTGGACGTATTTTGCTACGTGGTTGGTACGTTGCAATTATGGTTTTGGTGGTGGGCATTCTCTTGGACTTTCTAACAGTAGGCCGGCTGGCAAAACCGATTGGTGAACTGGCTTGGGCAGAGGTTGCCTGGATTTGGCAGGTACTACACCTGGAGCGTTTGAATCTGGTGAGCCTTGCAGGAATCGATCACACATACGTCTTGGGTGCTTGGCAAGGATTAGGACTAACCGTCCAGACCCTGCTGGATCGACTGGTAAATTGGTACTCCTTCCTGCTGAACAGTCGTCCGACCTACGATCCGGTCGCTATTTTAATGACCTGGGCTGTGTTGATTTGGTTAATTGCGGCCTGGGCGGCCTGGTGGATGCGTCATGGTGAGCGTTACCACGAGCGGGTTCTAATAGGATTAGCCCCATCCGGGGTCCTCCTGGCAGCTTATCTGGCCTATAGTGGCAAGCCAATTTACCCGCTAGTGATCTGGCTCGGAGCGCTATTACTACTACAGGCACTGGGGGAGTATAGCAAACTAACGCAATTATGGTTGACAAGACACATAGATAAGATTGAGCTTGAGGTGGAATGGTCCTTGGCGGTTGTTCTGATTACCGCTTGCCTAATTACATTTGCCGTTTCGGCACCATCGCTATCCGTTAAAAATTTGGCAGGTGCAGTAAGGCAGGTTTTAACTCCTGCCCGCCAAGAATCGGATGATGTAGCACGCGCTTTTGGATTGAAGAAGCCGATCCTTGGGGAAACCGGACCGCTGGCGCTGGCGCGAAGTGATGGGCTGCCCAACCGGCACATGTTGGGTTCCGGACCGGAGTTATCCGAACGAATCATTATGTGGGTGAGTCTGGAGCAAATGACGCCGTTGATGTCTCAAGAGGTAGATAACCTGCCGGGATCGTCACCAAGTACGTATTACTGGCGCAGCCTGACCTACGATCGCTATACTGGACACGGTTGGGTAACTGTTCCCAGTCGTCAAGAACAATATCGTTCTGGAGATTCAATCGAAAATCAGCTGCTGCCACTAGATTCTAAAAGTTTCCATGCCGTCCAGCAGCACTTCCAAATGGCTGAATCTCGTCCCGGAGTAAGCCGCGTATTGTATGCAGCAGGCGAGTTGGTGAGCGCCTCGGTGGATTACCAGGTCGCCTGGCGTAGCCTGGGAGATGTTTTCGGTGCTGAGGTGATGTCGGATGACTATCATGTAACTTCACGCCTCACCCGACCCGGCGTAGAACAGCTTCGGGGAGCGGGAGCCAGCTATCCAGAAGCCATCCGTCAGACCTACCTGCAGTTGCCGGAGAGCATTCCTCAACGAGTCTGGGAGTTAGCCTTCGATTTAACGTCTTCTCAGCCAAGCCCTTATGACCAGGCACTGGCGATCGAAAGCTACCTGCGTACAATACCTTATTCGCTGGATCTAGAGTTACCTCCGGCTGAACGAGATATTGTTGATTACTTCTTATTCGATCTAAAACGCGGCTATTGTGATTATTATGCAACCGCGTTTGTTGTTTTGGCTCGAGCAGCCGGGCTGCCGGCCAGACTTGTGGTCGGTTATTCCAGTGGGAACTACCAGCCGGGCGAAGAGCGATTTGTGGTAACTGAGGCAGATGGACACGCCTGGGCGGAAGTCTATTTCCCGGATTATGGTTGGGTAGAGTTCGAGCCAACTTCCAGTCGTGCATTATTCGATCTCCCGGAATCCCTGGTCTATGGGGATGAGTCTCGAGATTCAGGTATGATTTCTGGTAATTCAGAGATGAGTGTAAAGCCTGCTCTGAGGAATATTCGCTGGAGCCTGAGTGCGATTGCCGGAGCAGTCTTCCTGATTATCGGGTGGTATGTCTTCGATCGACTCAGATTAGCCTGGATGGCCCCCTCCAGCTTGATCCTGACACTTTACCGTAAGCTTTATCTTCGGGCCAGTATGCTAGAAGATGACAAATCCGGTAGTGCGACACCATCTGAAGTAGCAGAGAAGTATGGTGTCCATTTGCAGTCGGTTTTTTCACACACCGATGTGTCGATACCGCTCAGCAAAGTGCGGGAGAACATTACTACTCTGGCGGATTTGTATGCCGGGATGATCTATAGCCAGCATTCAACAATCATCGAAGATAAGCGCATCGCATTAGAGAATTGGCAGAGCTATCGGCGTAATTATGCAAAATTACGCAGGAAAAGATTCCTGCAGAGGATATATAGTAAGATAAAGATCAAACATGAATAATTTCTGCACTGTTTTAGGGAAAACAGGTGAAAAAGATGCAAGCAGATAACTCAACAACAATCCGTGAATTTTCCAGCATCCCCAATATTCCTTGGGAAGAGCGACCAGCCGACAGCTCAGAAGTGGTTTGGCGTTATAGCGCTAATCCGATTATCCCGCGCAACTTGATCCCCAGCTCGAATTCGATATTTAACAGCGCGGTCGTCCCCTACAATGGTGCCTTTGCAGGTGTCTTTCGCTGCGATAATCGAAAGCGCGAAATGAATATCCACCGCGGTTTCAGCCCAGATGGAATCCACTGGAAATTGGAGGATCAGCCGATTGAGTGGCATACAGGTGATCCTGAGCTGGCAAAATTTGAGCACCGTTATGATCCACGGGTGACTTGGTTAGAGGATCGTTATTATATAACTTGGTGTAATGGCTATCATGGACCTACAATCGGCATTGGTTATACATTCGATTTCGAGCATTTCTATTTTATCGAGAATGCGTATTTGCCCTACAACCGTAATGGGGTGCTATTCCCGCGCAAGGTAAACGGCAAGTATCTGATGCTGAGTCGCCCCAGCGACCGCGGCCATACTCCCTTTGGCGATATGTTCATGAGTCATAGTCCTGATTTGATCTATTGGGGTGAACACCGCTTTGTTATGCAGCCGAACAGCGGCTGGCAAAGCACGAAGATTGGCGCAGGTCCTACGCCTATCGAGACTTCGGAAGGGTGGCTACTGTTCTATCATGGTGTGCTGACTTCTTGCAACGGATTTGTGTACAGTTTCGGTGCAACTTTATTGGATCTCGATCAACCCTGGAAGGTGATCTACCGCACAGCGCCTTACCTGCTCTCTCCCCAAACGATCTACGAGTGTGTGGGGGATGTGCCTAATGTGGCTTTTCCATGCGCTGCTCTGTATGATCAGCCGAGCGGCAGGCTGGCTATCTATTACGGAGGTGCAGATACGGTGACTGCCCTGGCCTTTTGCCGAATAGATGAGGTCGTCGATTTTATCAGGAAAAATTCTGAGCTATAAAATGAGATTACCGTGCATAGTATTGCTTGAACCGGAATATCGTGATTACGTTTGGGGCGGATCACGCCTGCGTCCGGGAATAGGTCCCACTGCAGAGGCCTGGGTTGTTTACGAACATAACCGAGTAGGCTCTGGCGTGCTTGTCGGGCGCACACTTCAGGAGCTGGTGCTGGAATACAAAGATGCAATACTTGGCAGGCGCGTTGTGAGACGTACCGGACTCCGATTCCCGCTGCTGGTCAAGCTACTCGATAGCGCTGAATGGCTTTCACTTCAGGTGCATCCGAATGATGAGCAAGCCCTCAATCTGGAGGGCGCTGACCAATTTGGTAAAACCGAAGCCTGGCATGTGGTAGAAGCGGCTGAAGGAGCACGTGTGATCGGCGGACTCAAACCTGGTACAAACAGAAAAGCTATGGAAGAGGCTATAATCTCCGGATCGATACTTGATCTCGCTCATTATGTGGAGGTTCTGGCAGGTGATACGATTTTTATGCCGGCCGGAACGATCCATTCACTCGGTCCTGGGTTGTTGATGTATGAAGTACAGGAGACATCCGATCTCACTTACCGCGTGTGGGACTGGGGGCGCCCGCAGATTGGTGGGAGAGTGCTGCACATTGATAAGTCGTTGGCGGTGGCTGATCCGGCCTCCAGAGCAAAGGTTATACCGCTGCCTGTAATCCCCGATGGCAGTGCAGTACCCCTCACCCGTTGCCCATATTTTGAGCTTAGCATGATCCAGTCAGAAAATAACCACTTAGATTTGGATACCGAAGGTGAGTCATTTCATGCATTAACCGTCATCGAGGGTAGTGTTAATATTCGAGCCGGGGAAGAAGATTTGAGACTCGACAAATTCCAGACAACACTGATCACAGCCAACACTGGGAAATATATGCTTTCTCCAATCAGCAAATTCACCATGCTAAAAGCCAATGTTGGGCACCTTAACCGGTAATTATTGACGGCCGGACGACGAAAAATGCGCACGAACTGGGGCATACAGTCGGTTTGATCCATCCATCTAACGATCCGATAACTGCCCCATTTGCCTTACACAGCATTGTGGAGACTCACTGGAATTTTCCCGACGAGGCTCCAGAGGCAAGAGACCGTGGGGATTCTTGCGTAACGACCGGTATAGACTGCGCAATATTCCGTTTATGAAATTAAACCAGTCGCTTTTCCAACCATTAGAATAAGCTCAAATCGTGGTAAACTTGCCGATCAGTGACACACTTCCCACAGCCAATTATAATATTTCTAAGAATCTCAATTCGGTCAATTTTAGTCACACGCGCCAAGGTGCCGACCTGTTCTACTGGACATTTGGCGACAAGCATATGAGCAACGATAATTCACCGGCGTACACTTATCAGAATTCCGGGTTACTCACGGTAACCCTGCATGCCAGCAAG
>JAGDMX010000030.1 GCA_017860725.1 Chloroflexota bacterium
CAGGTGCCGGTCAGCACCAGCGCCATCGTCAATATCATGGAAGTGACGGTGGAGACGTGGATATTCTTCAAAACTGGCAGTGCGTCGCCTACCCACTCGGAGAGGGTTACCCGCATCACCCGGAAGATGAGCTGGGTCACGGTCAGCACGATGATCATGAATACCCCGAAGCCCAGTGCGGTACCGGCCAGCCTGAATCCATCGCCGAAGAGTACGGTGAACAGGCTGCCTACCCCGGCAGCAAAGCGACCCGCGCCGCCTCCCGCACCTGCAATCGATACGGCGGTCAACGAAAGCAGCGCCAGGGTGAACTCGGTGAACATCGCGCCGCCGCCGACCGGTAGGGCGTCGGTTTCATACTCAAGCTGGCGGGCGGTGCCGATCGAGCCAAACAGGGCATGCCAGCCCGAGATTGCCCCGCAGGCGATCGTGACGAACAGCATGGGCCACAATGGGAACCACGCCTTGCCAGCTTCTAACCCAAAGCCCCAGGTTTTAACCGCCTGAAGCTCGAATGCTCCTACCCCGGGCTTGATGAATGGCGCCAGGATGGCGCCTAATGCCGCCAGCCCGATAGTGAGCAAGGTAATCCAGAAACCGATGTAGTTTACCGGTTGCGCAAAGCGCCAGATGGGCAGTGTTGAAGCCAGGTAGGCAAACGCCAGCAGGAACAAAGCCCAGAACAGGTAGTTTGGCAAGGTCTTGATCTCCCCTGTCTCGGCATTATAAGTCGCCGTTGTCGGGCGTACACCCTCTGCATTGGGTGCAGGGATGCGTGGGTCGGCGTTCGTCGGGTCGATAACCACCATGATTGCCTCGGTATTGGTCAGGCTGTTGATCGCGCCGTTGAATTTGACCACCAGGGCGTTAACTGGGCCCGCCCAATCGATGGCGCCGGTAGGCTTGCCAGCCTCATCCACCTTGGGTTGCGCTCCCCAGACGCCTGCCAGCATGGCCAGAATCACTACACCGACGGAAATCAGGGTGACCACGATCAGATCCATCTTCCAACGGTAGAGCATCTGTCCGGCTAACAGGCCCATTACGGCCAGCATGATAATCCCGAAGGCGACGTCGGGGCGGGCGGCCAGCAAGGCTGCCATGATCCCCATGAAGGCGCCAGCCACCAGCAGCAGATAGAAGAATATGAAAGTGAATAGAATGGTGCGCGTGCGCGGCGCGATCAAGCGGTGGCTGATGGCGCTTAGGCTGTTGCCATCATTGCGCACTGCTACCATAATCGCGCTGTAGTCACTGGCCCAGCCGATGAACGAGACCCCAATAACCAGCCAGGCCAGGGCGGGCGCCCAGCCCCAGATATTGGCCGCTGTGATGACACCAACAATCGGCCCGGCCGCGGCGATGGACTTGAAGTGATAGCCATACAGCACATTTTTGCTGGTTGGCATGAAGTCCACGCCGTCCATGTACATCTTCGCCGGGGTGGCGCGCTTGACATCCACCTGGATTACTGCCCGGTCGATGCGCCGGGCATAGAAGTTATACGCCAGGTAGATCGTCAGCGCCCCAATAATGACGATGTACAGTGTGTTCATAGAAGATAAAATTTCCATGTTTGCCTCCGATCCGGATAAGAAAGTACATTAAAGGTCGGATAAAATGGTTTGGTAATCTGATTACGGTTTCGATAAATTTTCTTGTCAGGCGTCTCCTTTCTTCTGCTCATCCAACCGAGATTTGACTTGCCAATAGCTGGGCGATCATGCTATCCGCTTCACTATAACGCCCCGGCTGGAAACGCTGTGTTCGGTCGACAATGATGGCCGGGTAACGACGCGTCCCATAACGCAGGGATTTGATAAAACACTCCAAGGAGGCAGCGTCGATCACCTTCACAACAACCTGGTCGCAATGGTTCCGAAAGAGATTCCTGACCCAGTCGGATATCCGCTGGTATTCCTGGGCCAGGTCGGGAGGCAGGCTGTTTTCAACCTGTTCGGTATGGATACGATTCGATCCGCCGGCTTGAGTCCACGCCACTTCACAGTGAGTACAATGATAAAAAGCCGTTGGCGCATAAGCAATGATCTCTACCAGCAAGGGTTCACTCATGGCCGGTCCGATCGGTTGAAAAATAAAAAGCCGCCAGAGAGGCAGGTAGCTCTATGGCGACTGGCGCAGCTTTCCCCGATCGCATAGCAATGCTCAATTGCCAGCGAGTAAGTCGGTCAACGGGAAAGGATGAAAGATAAAATGGCATCATCCGTCAGGCAACATACCGATAATGAAAAGCAGTCCTTTGTTAAAAACACCATTAAACCCGGGTAGTTGCGATTTAATTTAATGATATTCTAATTTTATGACATTTATTTCTCTTGTCAATAAAATATCTGCCACCGCTCAGGCAGCATTTTTCTGTGCTGTCAGGTTAATAGGCAGTAGAAGCGCATAGATCGCATCGGCTGTCGGCGTTGGGATGTTCTTCATGCGCCCCTTGTGACCAATTATGCCAACCATGGACTCTAGCTCAAATTGGCGGCCCGCCTCTACGTCCAGTTGCATCGAGGCCTTAATGCCTGGCCCGGCAGCGTCGATAAAAGCCAGAGATTTCTCGACCACATCCGGATCCAGCGCGGCGCCATATGCACGCCCCACCGCCTCTACTTCTCTCATCAAGCTAATCGCCAGCGTACGTGTTTCAGGAATATCCCGCCAATCACCAATCGGCAGGTGTGTCAATGTCCCGAAACTACTGGCAGTGGAGATAAAAATGAACTTGGTCCACAAGGTTTTCACAATATCGTCAGAGATTTCAACTGCAATGCCGGTTTCTTGAAATACATCATAGATCGCTTGAACTCGCGGAGTGGGCCGCCCATCCAGCTCCCCCAGGGCAATTCGGCGAAACTGCGAAACCTGTTTAATGATGCCCGGCGACTCCACCGCCGACGAGATCCAGGTGGCGCCTCCGATCATATGCTCCATCCCCAGGATCGCTCCAATCCTCTCTGCGGCATCGATCCCGTTTTGCAGGCTGAGCACCACGGTTTGCTCCCCCATGATGGGGCGGATAGACCGGGCGCTTTGTTCAGTATCGTAGTTTTTCGTGCAGAACAACACCAGGCCTGAGACGCCAATTTCTGCGGGCTGATCCATGGCCTTCGCGGGTAATATGTGAAAATCGCCATGAATGCTCTTAACTTGCAGCCCGTTTTTACGGATCGCCTCCAAATGAGCACCGCGTGCCAGAAATGTCACATCATGTCCATGATGTGACAGCAGTCCCCCATAATATCCACCCACACCGCCGGTACCGATAATTGCTATTTTCATATTGGCCTCCAAATTAGATGGTCTATCAAGCTTCCAGGGTTAGGAGAGCTGGGTCAAGTATAACGCAAGCCAGCGGGCAGTTCACAATGGCGAGTAGCTCAGTCCATTATCCATTATAATAATGCGTAATTAGCAATCACGGCAATCGGTGTTAGGGGAACATATTTGCTTCACCGGAGATTATCCATCTAACGATTTACAGGTGGGTTGAAGCACTTAGGAGGATTTATGATGACAAGGAAAATGCTGGGCCGTTTGATTCTACCGGTGGTATTGGTATTGGCGATCCTGGCGCTGCAGATCAACGCGTTCGTCGCCGCCCAAACTCCGCTGGCGCCTGCGGGCGTGACTCCCACACCGACCGGGCAGGAGATCACCAATACGCCCGATCCGGGCGCAACCCCGCACCCAACGAGAATCCCGCCTGGGCCACGCCCTGTACCGGGCGGACCTGGGAACCTGGGATCGGTTTTGCTGATTGGCTTTCTGGTTGTGAGTGGCCTGGCGCTGGTCGTCACGGCGATGTGGTATCTTCCGCGACTCAACCGCCATAAGAGCTGACCTGGCTGGAGATGAAATCCTATCGTCTCCTGTTAGTGCTGTTGATTGGACTGTTCGTTGTCTTATCAACGGCATTTGGGTGGGCGGTTGCATCTTACCTGCAGGCCCAGGCTGGGAACGATGAAGCAACCCAGCCTGTGGTTGCAGACGCAATGGCCGCGCCAAGCACTGCCGCGGCAATCCCAACCCAGGCTATGCTGCCCACCCCATATTCCCCGGTAACAGGGACGCCGCTCATCATCCCGACCGTCCCGGAGCCTACCCAGCCAAACCCTACAGTTGAAGTGGTGAGCGAGAGTCCTCCCCTGTCCCCCTCGATGGATTTCTACGGGGTCAACTTTGCCAGCGGGGAGGAGCGCATTGCGATAAAGATTGTCCCTCAAAGTAAAAAATTCAATCGCGGTAAGCCGATCGTGATTTCTTTTCTCCCCGGCCGGCGTTGCAATTTCGGCGATAAGCGCGCCTGTGTCTATGCTTACTTGAACGAAAACCTGGAAAATACTATCTTTGTCTCGGTGCACTCGGGAGTGGGTGGTGAGGCTCAAGCTTACCGCAACACCCTGGAGGGTACACTGGTGAACAGCGGCGCCTATACAGTCAAGAGAGTCCACAGCAACATGAACGCCCTGGAGGGCGCCATAGTAACGATTTCTCAAGGCGGTAGAACCGTAGAGAATTTAGAGCTAAGCTTCATCAGCCGCGTCCCGCCTCGCTCGCTGCGCAAGTACCTGTCGGCGGCTGTCTACGATGCGCTGGATCTGGCGGCCTCGATCGGTGGTAATGGGA
Organism: Chloroflexota bacterium; assembly: GCA_017860725.1. GTDB lineage: Bacteria > Chloroflexota > Anaerolineae > Anaerolineales > UBA4823 > CTSoil-045. The sequence goes on from JAGDMX010000030.1 coordinate 4,642, forward strand.
GCTACCCAATGGCCCCCGGACAGCCGCAGCTCGTCTTCGAGACCTGTGGTTGGCGGCTTCCAGGGGAGGCCTTGAGCTCCGTAGCCACCGCAACTTCCGCCTCGATTTATATCGCCGTTATTCAGAAATCTGCTAGCGATTAGCCGGAAAATCTAGTCGCAGGCTGTTCTCAAATGCTTGTAAATCGACGCGTGAGGTCAAATCCAGGCTCAGGGGGGTGACCGCCACTACCCGCTTTACCCGCAAAGCGTATACATCTGTATCGGGATCGTCCTGCGCCGGGTCGCCCATCTGGCGGTAACCGACCAGGGCCGGTGTGTCCCATGCCAGGCGCTCGGGTGGCACCGGCACGTAGTAGCGCGTGCGGGACAGCCGTGTCATCTCCCAGGGGGTGTCCGGGGTGGCATCACAGGGGATATCGACTTTCAGCACCAGGACGTCGTCAGGCATGCGCCGGGTTAACAGCAGGTGACCGAAGAAGCGGGTAAAATACCCCGCGCTGGAGAAATCCACCTCATCCGAGTAAGATAAGTGCTGGTGGACTTCGGTCTCGAGCGAAATGGCCAGCGCCGGGACGCCCAGGGAGGAGGCTTCCAAAGCGGCACCCACCGTACCTGAGATGGTGACGCCCGTCCCCAGGTTTTCGCCGTAGTTGATCCCTGAGACCACCAGGTCCGGAATGCGCGGCAGGATCTCCAGCATGCCGTGCAGGACGGCCTGGGCGGGCGTGCCGCCAACCGCATACACCTTCCAGGATTTCCCATTGACCGTCATCCAATGTTCGTGAATCAGCCCGTCGGAAGTGATCGGCAGGCTGCGCCCGGTGCCGGACGATTGCTCGCGCGGCGCTACAACGTGGACGAAACCCAGCTGCGAAAGCGCCTCTGCCGCCGCCCACAACCCGGGCGACTGGATGCCGTCATCGTTGGTTAGCAGGATTTGAGCTTGCTCCATATTGCACTCACTCGCCACGAAGATGATAACTCGGTAAAAACAAACCTTGCCTGGCGGCGTAACCCAGGCAAGGCATTCCCCGATATGGGGGAGCGCCCCCGGCGCGATTCGAACACGCGACCCCTTGCTCCGCAAGCAAGTGCTCTATCCACTGAGCTACGAGGGCAGGGCAATTTAGCGACCCCAATTTTACCACTTTCCAGGCGATGTGCAAGACCGCATTCGAGGCTCAGAACTCCCGGTAGGTTGACTCGCGGAACGGGATTACCCGCCCGTTGACATCCACAGCGTGCTGGTCGTCTACCGCCACCTGCGCCAGGCGCACCCGGCGGGTCAGCTTTTTGAGCGCCTGCTCGAGCTGCTCGGCGGATAGGTCGCCCTGGCGGGCTTGTTTGCGCAACGATTCTACTTCCTTCTCTACCCCATCCAGCAGGTCGTTGATCTCCTGGCTGGCTTGCGGGTTATCCCGGTAGGCGCGCCTCAGGTTCTTCCAGCGCTCGCGATGCTCAGACAGCTCGCTGTCCAGGCTTTCCAGTTCAGCTTGCTCCTCAGCGGCACGTTCCATCGCCCGTCCAATCTTCTCGGATAGCACCTGATACCGGGAAGATAACTTGCCCAGGTCGGCTACCAGCTGGATGGCGGTTTTGCTCTTTTCCTGCAGATTCTGCCACTGTTTACCCAGGGAATCGAACTCGCGCCGCTCGGGGCCTAAAGAGAGCCCCACCGGCAGCCAACCGGTAGGTTGGCGCAGCATGTCCGCCGCATCTGCTAACTGTTTTTGCACTGTCTGGTGGTTCTGGCTGACCTGTTGGCTTGTTTCAAGCACCGGCTTTTCCACCTCCGCCAGGGCTTTCTGGGCGGCGTCGCATTTCTCCCAGAACTCACAGCGCTGCTTGAATTCCAGACCTAGCTCGTCCAGGCCGAGAAAGGATTTTTGTCCCCGGTCAGCAGACACCAGCCGGTCGGCTGCGGCGACTGCCGACTCATCCAGCTTGGCGACGGCTTCCAGGGTCTTGAGGGATGCGTTGAGCTGGTCGGTTTTACCCCGAATATCCTGGTTGAGCTGCTCCAGCCAACGGTTAGCCTGCTGCTCAAAGCCTTCGACAAAGGCTTTAACCTGACGGGATTTTTTGTCTACCGTGCCACGCTCGGAGTGCTCCAGCTCGTCACGCAACGCCTCAAGTGAAAACTGCTGGTTTTGTACTTCGCGGGCGGCAATCCCCAGCAGGTAGCGGTTGCTGCGGCTGAGCGACTCGAGCAGTGTGAGGGTTACGCCGGCGCGTTGCAGCTGCTCTGCGGCATGACCCTCTATTAGCTGGATCTCCCCCAGGTGATTCTGAATATTGGACAGGCGCATGCGCAGGGATCGCTGGTTCTCTTTCAAGTAGCGCACGTCCTCCAGGCTGAGCGCCACCTGAGCTTCTGGGATAGGGCGCGCAGCCGCCGCGCCAGCCAGATTTTCCAAGCCATCTTTAAGAGAGGCCAGCTCGCCGGGCAGGCTGGCGACCATATCCCCGCGCGGCCAGTTCTCCGGGTGATATTGCTGCACTTGGGACAGCAGCTTCTCTACGTCAGTAAACCAGTCGACGCCCTGGCTGATCTCCGGGCTGGCAAGCAGATCCAGCAGCTGGGCGTGTTGCCTGGCAACTTGCTGGCAGTATTGGCCAAGCTCTTTACACTCGGTGTTGAGCTGGGTGGCGTTGTTCAGGTCCTGCTCCACCTGTTCAGGTGTCCGCGGCTTGCGCAGTGATCCAATCGCATTCACCTGCTGGCTCAGCCGGGTCAGCTTGGGGCTGCTTTGATCCCAGACGACCGGGTGAATCGGGCTGGTGCCCAGGGCGGTAAATTGGGCAGAAACCGCCTTGAGGTTTTCCAGCAGCTCCGGGAGCAGTTGTTCCAGGGCAGCATGCTGCTGCCGCGCCTGCCGCAGGTGGCCCCCTACATCGTCGACGGCCTGTTGGGTGCGTGCGGCTTGCTCGCTGACCAGCGGGATGCTCTCCACCTCCGGCCGTCCCAAGCTGGCGTGCAGCGCCTGTGAGATCACCATGAAATTCTGGAACTGCCGGCTCCACTCATCTAAAACGAGGGTGGGCGGTGCGGTAGCCAGGCCCTGCTCCAGAGAGGCCAGGCTGTGCCGCAAGGTCGATACCTGTTCCACTACCTGGGCGTGACCCTTTTCCCATTCCTGGGTCTGGGCGTTCAGTTGCTCTAAGCCCGGCCCATGATCGCTCACAATGCGGTATGCAGCGATGACCGTGTCCCGGTCCGCCTGCGCCAGTACTTCACCTTCTTCGCCAGTTAGAAAGTAATCCGGCAGGCCTTTCAGATCCTGGCGCGCTCGTTCTGCCTGGTCCACAGCGGCATCCAAGGCGCTGCCATGAACATTTTGAGCGCGCAAGCGCTCGATCGCCTGGCTGACAGCCAGGTGTAGCCCGCGCACCTGGCGGCAACTCTGTGCTGTTTGCCAGGCCTGCCGCTGCAAACCCTGTTGGCTCTGCTCTAAGCTTGCCAGCAGGGCGCGTGGCGTTTCCAATCTTTGATGCAGGGCAGCGATCTCCCGGCGCAGGTGATACCACTCGTAGGGTGCCCGGGGTAGCGTATGCCAGGGAGCAGAGATCAGACGATGGGCTTCTTCCTGCATCCCCACGTATTCGATGCGCAGGTTGTGCGCCTGCCGCTGAAAATCCTGCAATTTGTTCTCCAGGTTGGCGGCTTGCGAGCCATATGGTTCCGGGTCTGTCGGGGAGTACCCTTGCAAAGCGGCAGCCAGTGCCCGTGTCTGTTTTTCACTGCCGCGCAGTTCGGCCTGGATGTGTTTCAAGTCTTGCAGGGACTGTAGCCGCCAGTAGCGCACTAACAAAGCCAGACCCAGCAGGGCGCCCAGAAATACCAGCGGGATGCACCACAGTCCGGTGGCAAAGAAACTCAAATCTCCAGTGTTCATGGCTTGATTTCCAGAGCAGCCTCCATCAGCTTTTGAATGCGCTGGATCATCCCGGCCGGGTCGGGGTGCAGCCCTTCAATCAGCAAGGCGTCTTCGTAGATTTGATCGATGATCAATCCGGCCAGGGGGCTGGGCTCGGGGAGTGCATTCAGCCGTTGCAGGATCGGGTGGTGTGGGTTCAGCTCCAGCACTTTCTTAGGCGTTTCGAATTCCTGGTTCAGCAAGCGCATCACGCGCTGCATCTCCGGGTTAGGCGCGCCTTGCGGATCGACCAGGCGGGCGGGTGAATCGGTCAAGCGGGTTGTCAGGCGCACATCGCTGACCTGGTCGCCCAGGTGCTGGCGGATGCGCCCCACCAGCGCTTCCATCTCGACCTGGGGAGCTTCTTCCGATTCGGGTTCCTGCCCGGGAGTTTCTGGCAGCTTCAGGTCGGCATCGGCGACATTGGCCAGTTTGTGCTCTTTGTATTGCGTCAGCCGCACCAGCATGAACGCATCCAGCGGGTCCGCCATGATCAGTACTTCATATCCGGCGCGGCGCACGACATCCAGATGTGGGCTGTACAGCACAGAGCGCTCATCGTCGCCCACGATGTAGTAAATCTGTTCCTGCCCGGGCGGCATACGTTGCAGGTAATCATCCAGCGAAGACCACTCGCCTGGGTGAGTGGTGGTATGGAAGCGCAGCAGGGAATACAATCCCTCTGGCTCTTCCGGCTCCATCGCCACCCCCTGCTTGAGGTAGCGCGCATAACCGGCCCAGAACTGGTTGTATTTACTCGGGTCGTCCACTGCCAGCTTGCGCAGCGTATCCAGCACCTTGGAGGTGACCAGCTTCTTGAGCTGGGCCATGATGCGGTTGGACTGCACCGATTCACGCGAGACATTCAGCGGCAGGTCTTCCGAGTCGACTACCCCCTGGACGAATTCCAGGTACTCGGGCAGCAGATCGCGGTTGTATTCTTGTATGAGCACCTTGCGGGCATACAGCTTCAGGCCAGGCTCGCGCCGCAGGGAAAACATACCGCGTTCCTGGCTGGCAGGGATATACAGGATGGCGTACATCTGCGCCGGTGCGTCCACCATCATGTGAGCGTGCACCAGCGGCGGGTCAACTTCCAGAGTTAGCTGGCGGTAGAATTCCTCGTAATCCTTTTGCTCCACCTGGCGCGGCGACTGCCGCCAGATGGCAGTCTGGCGATTGACCTGTTCCGCTTTCTCCCCCAGGTAGATCGGGAATGGGATGAAGTCCGAATGGCGGCGGATGATCTGGCGCAGGCGGTGATCCTGGGCAAACTCGGAGGCATCCTCTTTTAGTTTGATGGTCACCACTGTGCCGCGGTCGGCTTTCTCGGCCACCTCAACGGTGAAGGTATCAGCACCAGTGCACATCCAGGTGGCAGCTTCTGCTTCTGGCAGGTGCGAGCGGGAGGTGACCCGCACCCACTCGGCGACCATGAAGACCGAATAAAAACCCACCCCAAACTGCCCGATCATATCGGAAAGGCTGCGCCCTTCCGCCGGGTGTTTGGCGCTTTCCTGAAAGGCATGGATAAATTCGCGCGCCCCGGAATGGGCAATCGTCCCCAGGTTCTGCACCATCTCCTCCGCCGTCATACCGATGCCAGTATCCCGGATGGTCAAGGTGTTTTCCTGGGTATCGGCGGTGATCCAGATCCCCAGCTCGGCGCTGGAGTCCAGCACACTGCGGTTGGTCAGGATTTCGAAATCGATCCGCGTCAGGGCGTCCGAAGCGTTGGAGATGAGCTCACGCAGGAAAATTTCACGCTCGGTGTATAAAGAGTGGATCAAGATGTCCAGAAGCTGACGGGTCTCTGCCTTAAATGGGATGGGTTGGGCGGTGTGTTGGGTGGAATCATGTGCAGTTGCGTCCATAGTTACCTCTACCAGTCTCTTGAGAGTTTTCTTAGATAACAGTTATTTTATCTTGATTGGATCATCCAGGGTTGTAGCTCTTTTCATACCTCCCACGGAGCTGTTCCACTGCCGCCCCGGCCGTGCAGCGAAGACCGGATGGGGTCAGCCAGCTCGGGCAGCACATCGGCGACAGCCGCCAGCAGGCCAAAACAGCCGGCGATCATCATGTCACCAAAGGGGACGGCGAAATAAGGCTGTAATGACGAGGCTCGCATCAAACTGCGGCGCGGGCCGGTGACCACTATGCCGTGTCCATCTGCGTCGTGCGGCAGGGGGGTCGGATCGTAGATCAGAGCCCCGTGGCCGTGGTCGCCAAACACGTCGGCGTGCTTCAGGCTGCCGTCGGCCAGCGCCCGCAGCAGCGTCTCCAGGTGCGGCAGGTCGAGCAGGCCGGTATGATGCTCGAAAACCCCTTCGATGCCGCTGGGACCCAAGCGAAACGCCAGCGTATGGAAGTTGCCCACGTTGGTGATCAGCTTACGCCGGCGGGCGGCTACCCGGGGATCGAAGGTTGCTCCAAGCACGGCTGCCGGAGCGGTGTCCATCACCACCAGGGGTACCTCGTTCAGCAGCGCACCCCCGCTGTGCAGTGCAGATTGGGCAACGGCCTGCAGGCGGGTCATGATGTCAGGGATTTCTTCGGCGCGGTAGGCAAACGCGCTCAGGCGGTTTTCCGACCGAATGCGCTCGTCCAGATAGTCGAAGCGGAACTGGCGATCGGAGTAACCTGGCGGGGAGTTGCCGTGATCGAAGACCGCTACCGCCACTGCTACCAGATCGTCCAGCCGCACACCGAACTGCGCCAGGGCGCTTTCAATCGCGGGGAAGTCAAAATCGCGTAGCTCCAGGCGCAGCACGTCATCTGGCAGGCGCGCGACCTCATCCTCGCTGATCACCCGGATGCCCATCTCCTGTACCGCTTCCAGCTCATCGTTGAAGGAGCGGGCGGCTTGCGGTGTGGCGTAGATCGGGAGGCCGGCTTTCAGGTGGGCTTCAGCCGCCCATTGGCTCGGCCCGCCGCCCATGGTCACCCCATCCAGCAGCACAGGCTGTCCCTGGCGGGTGGCCTCCTGCAAGCGGCGGTGTACGATCATCGTGGGGGAGGGCACTACCAATTTAAGGCCATTTTCCAGGTCAAGCCGCGCATCGTATAGGAAAATATCCTGTGTTCCAGTGCCTACATCTACCGTTAAGATTTTCATCGCTATGTTTCTTGAGCCTCACTTAGCGGCAAGTTTTTTTGCACAGTGTGGCATGATCACTGCCAGAAATATTATAAACGAGCAGGAATAGATTTACGTCCTGCTTAGCTAAAACATTACCCTTCCCTAGCCCAAGATAGTGGAGAGCGGTTAAAATGGGGTGATCCTACCGAAAAGGGAAATTTCCGGAAATGAAAGTATCTATCGATCCTGTCAGCACGATGAATTGTGAAAATTGTGGCGCCCCGTTAAAGCTGGAGCGGGAACGGCATTACCTGTTTTGCGAATACTGCAACGGCCTGTATTTCCCCAAGGAATCGCCGGAGGGCCTGTATCTCCTGGGCGCCCCCAGCCAGGTAGACTGCCCGCTCTGCCGCAAGTTGCTGGTGCTGGCGCGCATCGGTCATTTTGAAGTGCTGGCCTGCCAGCAATGTAAGGGGTTACTCTTGGATATGGTCGATTTTTTGTCGATCCTGGAGTATCTGCGGTTGAAATATCCCGAACGGCGCCGACCGCCGCAGACTTTTGACTCCAAAGAGCTGGCTCGTGAGCTGCACTGCCCGCACTGCGCGAGCACGATGGAAACCTATCCCTATGGGGGTGCCGGCAACGTGGTGCTGGATAATTGCCTTAAGTGCGGCATCCTGTGGCTGGATTATGATGAAGTCAGCCGCATCGTCCAGACGCCGGAGCGGGTGCAGGATTTCGTACCCTGGCTGGATATCACTTCTATTCGGACACAGTCCGAAGACGAAAATGAATAGGTATCGCCCACTTTATTCTGTGTAACACCAAATCGCGAGGTGATGAATGTCTAATGAAGCAGAGCAGAAACGTTGGGAACAAGAGAGCTTAAATCCCCTGCTCAAACGCTCCCCCGAGCGCAAGGCGGCGTTTGATACCTCTTCAGGCATCCCGCTGCCCAGGTTGCTGACCCCTGGAGACCCCGATCCCGATTACCTGGAGAAGCTCGGCTTCCCGGGCGAATACCCTTTTACCCGTGGGGTGCAGCCCAGTATGTACCGGGGGCGCTTCTGGACGATGCGCCAATATGCCGGCTATGCCACGGCAGAGGAATCCAACCGCCGCTACCGTTACTTGCTGGAGCAGGGGCAGACCGGGCTATCGGTAGCCTTTGACCTGCCAACTCAGATCGGCTATGATGCCGACGATCCCATCGCCATCGGCGAGGTCGGCAAAGTAGGTGTCTCGATCTCAGCCCTGCAGGATATGGAAACGCTTTTCCAGGATATCCCGCTGGATAAGGTCTCGACCAGCATGACGATCAACGCCCCGGCTTCCATCTTGCTGGCGATGTATATCTCGGTCGCTCGCAAGCAGGGCGTGGAAACCCGACGGCTGCGTGGCACCATCCAAAACGACATCCTCAAGGAATACATCGCCCGCGGCACCTATATTTTCCCTCCCAGGCCGTCCATGCGCTTGATCACCGACGTGTTTCGCTATTGCCAGGCGGAGGTACCGCATTGGAATACGATCAGCATCTCCGGCTACCACATTCGCGAAGCCGGTTCGACCGCCGCCCAGGAGGTGGCATTCACTCTAGCCAACGGCATCGCCTACGTACAGGCTGCCCTGGACGCCGGGCTGGATGTGGATAGCTTTGCCGAGCAGCTCTCGTTCTTTTTTAACGCTCACAACAATTTCTTGGAAGAGGTTGCCAAGTACCGGGCAGCGCGCCGCATGTGGGCGCGCATCATGAAAGAGCGCTTTGGTGCGCACAGCCCTAAGTCCTGGATGTTGCGCTTCCATACCCAGACGGCCGGCTCGACGCTGACCGCCCAGCAGCCGGAGAACAACGTGGTGCGGGTGGCGCTGCAGGCGCTGGCGGCGGTTTTCGGCGGGACCCAGTCTCTGCATACCAACAGTATGGATGAGGCCTTGTGGCTGCCGACTGAGAAGGCGGTGCGGGTGGCGCTGCGCACCCAGCAGATCATCGCCCACGAGTCTGGCGTGGCAGACACGATCGACCCGCTGGCGGGCTCCTACCTGGTGGAATACTTGACCGACGAGGTCGAGCGCCTGGCGGGTGAATATATCCGTAAAATTGATGAGATGGGCGGCGCTCTGGCTGCCATACAGGCGGGCTATATCCAAAACGAAATCCAGCAGGCGGCTTATGCCTTCCAGCAGGCGGTGGAGCGCGGCGATGAAATTGTAGTCGGTGTCAATGCGTTCCAGGCGGGAGAGAAAATGGAGCTGGAGCGCTTGAGGGTCGATCCAGCTATCGAGCAGGCTCAGCGCCAGCGCCTGGTCGAGCTGCGCCAGCGCCGGGATGCACAGCGCACCAGCGAGCTTCTGACCCATCTGTCAGTCGCTGCACCCGGCAGCGAAAACCTGGTGCCGCTGTTCATCGAGTGCGTGGAGAACGATATCACCCTGGGCGAGATTTGCCGGGTGCTGCGCGATCGGTGGGGCGAGTACGAGCCGCCCGCATGGGTGTGAACAGGAGTGCAAATGCCAACTATCAAGCGGATTGATCACTTAGCGGTTTTGGTTGAAGATATCCAGCAGGCGGTGGCCTTCTGGCGCGATGGGCTGGGGATGGAAGTGTCGCACCAGCAGGATGTCCCCACCGAGCAGGCGCGCATTGCTTTCTTACCAGTGGGCGACAGCGAGATCGAGCTGGTGCAGCCCACCACCGACGATTCGGGATTGCGGCGCTACCTGGAGAAGCGCGGTCCCGGCATGCACCACGTCTGCTTGCAGGTAGACGATATCGAGGCGATGCTGGCCCGCTTGAAGGCCAGAGGGATTGA
>JAGDMX010000031.1 GCA_017860725.1 Chloroflexota bacterium
TCAATGCCCACGGGGGCGTGACCCAGTTCGGATACCCGATCTCGAATTTCGAGCTGCAAGACGAGCGGATCGTACAGTACTTCCAACGAGCGCGCTTCGAGTGGCACCCGGAACATGCACGGGGCGAGCGGGTAGAGCTGACCGACCTGGGCAGCCGGTATTTTCGGGTGCACAGCGAGGCTCCTGGCCGGCTTTTGAACAACGGGGATATCCCGCAGACCATCCTGAGCCTGCACGCTTCGGTGTTCACGGAAGAGGCGGTGAAGGGGCTAGAAGGGGAGCAAACGATCTACGTGCTGGTCAAGGACCAGAGCCGGCAGGCGGTGCCGAGTGCCCAAGTTACATTCACAGTGCAGCTGCCGACAGGTGTGCAGCAGACACTGAAGGCAAAAGACCTGACGGACGGCACGGGCATGGTCGCGATCAGGTTTACCTATAAATCAGACAAACCGGGTATCGTGCTGATCCGGGTGGAGGCGGTGTATGACAGCTATAAGACACACACCCGGACATTTTTCCGGGTGCGGTAAGGGTGAGGCTTAGCTGGAACAGGGCCGGCGGCCCTGTTTTTATTTAACGTCAGTTCGGGGTAAGGAAAAAAGGGGTGTTTTATCCCGAATTCACGTTATTTAAGAATCACTGAGCAAGTATCTATCCCGCTACTACCGAGATAAAGGCTGCATCTCTCCCCAACTCGGGCCGGAGCGGGCTTCAGTCTCCAGGGGGACATCGAGAGCATAGGCGTTTTCCATGACGGACTGGACCACAGAGGCAACACTGGGCAGCTCAGCAACGGGGCACTCGATGACCAGCTCGTCGTGAACCTGGAGCAGCATACGTGCCTGCAGGCCATGCTGTGCCAGGGCAGTTGGCACGTGGAGCATGGCGATCTTCATGATATCGGCGGCGGTGCCCTGGATGGGAGCGTTGATGGCCTCGCGCTCCTCGCGGCCGCGGGTAGCGGGATTGCCCTGGGATTTCAAACCGGGAAAGTAGCGCCGGCGTCCGAGAAGGGTCTCGACATAGCCCTGCTCGGCGGCAAGGCGACGCATGCCGTCCAGGTAACGTTTAACACCGGGGAATTGCTGAAAATAGGCTTGCATGAAGTTTTCCGACTCGGCCAGGGTCAGGTCGGTCTGGCGGGTGAGTCCAAAAGCGCTGATGCCGTAGATCAGGCCGAAATTAATGCCTTTGGCTCGACGGCGCTGCTCGGGGGTAACCTGGCTGAGAGGGATACCATAGACAGCGGCGGCGGTGGCGGCGTGAATATCCTGCCCGGCGCGGAAGGTGGCCAGCATGGCTTCGTCATTCGACATGTGAGCGGCAATGCGCAGCTCGACCTGGGAGTAATCGACAGACAGCAGAAGATTGCCAGGGGAGGCGACAAAGGCCCGGCGCACCTGGCGGCCAAGCTCCGTGCGGATGGGGATGTTCTGCAGATTGGGATCGGAGGAAGCAATGCGCCCGGTGACCGAGCCGGTCTGGTTGTAGGAGGTGTGCACCCGCCCGGTGACCGGGTTGACCTGCAGAGGCAGTGCATCCAGATAGGTGGATTTCAGCTTGGACAGCTCGCGATACTCCAGAATCCAATCGACAACGGGGTGCTTACCCCGCAGAGCTTCCAGGACCTCAGCAGAGGTGGAATAATGCCCGCTGGCAGTTTTGGCCCGGCGGTCAGGTGGCTCGAGCTTTAGCTTGATAAAGAGAGCGTCGGAAAGCTGCTGGGTAGAATTCAGGTTGAAAGGCTCGCCGACTTTTTGATACACCTGGTCTTCGAGCTGGCGAAGGCGTAGGCTTAACTCGCCTGACATTTGCGCCAGGAAGGCGGTATCCAGAGCGATGCCGGCCATTTCCATATCGGCGAGGACGGTTACCAACGGCATCTCCAGATCATGGAACAGCCGTAAAACATTGCGCGCACCCAGCTCGTGCTCCAATTCGGGGATCAGGCGCAGCACGACTTCGGCGTCGGCAGCGGCATAAGCCCCAGCAGCCTCAATCGGTACCTGTGCCATGGTAAGCTGGTTTTTACCCTTGCCGATCAGCTCGTCGATGCTGGTCATGCGGATATCCTGGCGCACCCAGGCCAGGTTCTTCAGCCCCAAGTTGCGAGAGTTCGGATCGATCAGCCACTCGGCGATCATAGAGTCGAAAGCCAGGGGAGCGACGCGCAATCCCTGGCGAGCCAGGACGACGAAATCGTATTTGGCGTTGTGACCTACCTTGGGGAGGCGCGGGTCGGTCATGGGACCACGCAACGCATCCAAAACGTCGGCCAGTGGCAACTGGCGCCCAGCATTCACGTGCCCAACCGGGATGTAGTAACCATGCCCAGGCTCAACCGCCAGGGAGATGCCGACCAGATCGGCGCGCATCTGGTCGGTGGAGGTAGTCTCGGTATCGAAGGATATCTGGGCAGCAGCTGTCAAACGGTCAATAAGAGCCTGCAATGCTTGCGGGGTATCCACCAGAGTGTAAGAATGAGGCTCTACCGGTGCAGCCTGAATCTCCGGCTGAGCAGCCGGCTCAGCGGCGAACATCGACAACTGCTGGCCTTTGGAGGCAGGGCGTTTGCCATAGTCCTGCTCCAGAGCGGTCAGGCGCGGCATCAGGGCGCGAAACTCCAACTCTCGGAATAACGCTTCTACCTGAGCGGGATCGAAGTGCTCCGGGCGAGCACGCTCCAGGTCAAGGGGGACCTCCAGGTCACAGACAATTGTAGCCAGGGTCCTGCTCAAGTAGGCCGCATCATGACCTGCCTCCAGCTTCTTCTGCACACTGCCGCCGACCTCTGCCAGGTGTTTGTAGATGCCGTCCAAGGTCTGGTAAGTCTGCAATAAGGAGACGGCGGTTTTTTCGCCAATCCCGGCTACACCGGGGATATTATCCGACTTATCGCCCACCAGGGCTTTGTAATCCACCACCTGGTCGGGGCGGATGCCCAGGTCTTCCTGGACATCCTGCGGCAGGTAATCGCGCGAGTCGGAGAGCGATTTACCCGGAAGGCTGACGATCACGCGCTCATTGACCAATTGGAGCAGGTCGCGGTCGCCAGTGATGATACGCACACCGAGGCCGCGCCCGACGACCTGGCGAGCGACACTGCCCAGGACATCATCGGCCTCGTAGTTTTCAATCTCCAAGCGCGGGATGTTAAAAGCATCCACCAACTGGCGGATACGATCGATCTGAATTGCCAGGTCATCCGGCATCTTTGCGCGTGTGCCCTTGTAGTCAGCAAATAAATCATCGCGGAAGGTACGACCGGTGTCGAAGGCCACCGCCAGGAATTCAGGCTTGTCCTGTTCCAGCAAGCGAAGCAGAACGCTGGCAAAACCAAACACCCCCGCGGTAGGCTCGCCAGCGCGGGTAGTAAATCCGCTGGGACTACCGCGGGTGAGGGCGTAGTAGGTGCGGTATGCCAGGGCATGGCCATCAATCAGATATAAGGTGGGAGGCATAGGATTTCCTTTCGCGTACCAATAAGGGTATAATGGAGTGTATCATGGGCAGGTAGGGGGTGCAAGGTGTCTCGACCGAAAACTGCGGTTGACAACCCGGAGCGAATATGATAAATGTAATACTGATGGGAAAACACCTACGGATCGTTTTCCTGCTGGTTGGTATTGTGATCCTACTCAATGGATTGGCTTGGGGGGGTGAGTTTGCTTCGGCACAGGCTCCAGAAACACCAAAAAGAACGACCACGCTGATCGTCCCCTACACCGAATATACCTGGTGGCTGATCAGCTGGGAGGACAACAATATTCTGTGCAGCCTGGCAGTCGACCACGAAGGTGTTCCCACAGCAGAGGAAGTCCAGAAGCAGTGCGGACTGGCCTTGTATGAAGTCTGGAAAAACACTCCGCCCTGTGAGATAAAGACCGAGGACACTACAGAATGCCCGGGTCTGTACCTGCATTTAGTCGCTACCCAATCAAAAAAGCGCGAAGTGGTCATCGAGCTGCCGCAGCCTGTGGTGTGGGTAAACCTGGAGGGCTGCACGCCTACACCACCCGACAACCTGTGCCCGATCATCCCGACGCTGGTGCTGAGCGGTGAAGAGCCGCTGCCGGATGAGCAGATTATCGCCATCCGCGGCAACTACGATGGAGTGCCCTTCTCCTGCCAGGGGGATATCTGCAAAGTACCATTGCACCCATCGCCCCTGCAGGGTTCGGTGGTGGAATTTTGGGCCGACTCCAGCTACGGTGACAGCAGCGAGCACTACTTTGCCAAGGTACGGGTGATCGATACCGGGGTCTCGAATACACCGGGAGGCGGCGGATGGTACATTGATGTCATCAGCGACCAGTGGCAGGGTGCGCCGTTGGAAACATGCGCCCGCATCTGGGAATCCTTCCCGCCATTTGGTGGGACGCCAACCTGGCTCACCACGCCAGAACACAGCCAGATTATGGCCTCTGGCGATCCATTGTTCTACCTGGCAGGGCGGCTGATTTCTCAAAACCTGGTTAACATTACCGGCTGCCCATCCGGAGGTTTGCAACCCAACGGCTATGCGAACACCTGTGGACTGGAGCGCGCTCGACCTGTTGTGGAGGGGTGGCAAAACCAGTTTGACCAGCGCATGATCGAAGTGTCGCGTGAAACCGGCGTTCCCGCCCAGTTAATGAAGAATCTGTTTGCCCAGGAAAGCCAGTTTTGGCCCGGAATGTTCCGCGTGCCGTATGAGTTCGGACTGGGCCAAATCACCGCCAAGGGAGCCGACTCTATATTCCTGTGGAACCCAACTTTTTATAGTAAATACTGCCCGATGGTACTGGGCGAAGATACCTGCAGCAAGAGTTACCTGCGCTTAAATGAGAACGAGCGTGCTCTGCTGCGCGGTTCCCTGGCCATCCAGGCGAACGCCGATTGCGTGGGATGCCCGAGTGGAGTAAACCTGAATGAGGCCAACTTCAGCATCTCCTTATTTGCCAATACTTTGAAAGCCAACTGCGCTCAGGTGAACCAGATGGTACTGGATGCTACAGGCAAACCGGCCGGAGTTGTTAGCAACTACGAAGACCTATGGCGCTTCACCATTGCCAGTTACCATGCAGGACCAGGTTGCGTCGCTTTCGCGATGCACATGGCCTGGCAGAACACCAGCCTACTAAATTGGGATACTGTATCGGTGCATTTCACCGAGCCCTGTAAGGGAGTTGTACCCTACGTAAATACCATCAGCGAGCTAGATCCACAAGAATGATGCTGCCAGTTGAATCAATAAACCACCCGCTCTCAACACATGATGGCGGGTGGCTTATTTAATTTGAATTCGGGATAAAAGGATTTTGGGTTTATACACCTCTTTTTCCCTTATCCCGAACTGGCGTTATTTACTCATAGGGGGGATTACTATGCGCTCAGAGAATTAACCAGGCTCAAAAATTCATCCCATTCTTCCTGGAAAAAATGCAGGGTGACATTATTCAGCTCGAGGTGGTAGGTGACCTCACCATCGGGTTCTTCCGCCTTCCAAGCCAGATAATTTTCCGACTCGGCGATAATTTGCGTTTGGGGGTCTGGAGAGTTTTTTGCCATACAAATGCTCCTTATAAAACAATGATTATGGGGCCGGTAATACAAACCAGGGGCTGACGAAACCGCCCTGGTAACGAACTTCGAAATGCAGGTGGGCGCCGGTCGAGTTGCCAGTGCTGCCGGCAATACCAATCGTGGTACCCTGTCCGACGCTCTGACCACAGCGGGCGGTGGCATTGCTCATATGAGCGTATAGTGTCTGATAGCCGTTGCCATGATCTATGATAACGGAATAACCATAACCGCCGGTCGCCCAACCAGAGAAAACCACCACACCACTATCTGAAGCGTATATGGGGGCACCCAGACCGGCAGCGATATCAATGCCGAGGTGACCGGACCAGTAATCATTGCCGGAGAGCACGTGGTTGCCAGCCGGCCAGATAAATGTGCCGGTGCCATAGGCACCGTCATAGCCTCCTTCACAGGCGCCCTCGCCATAGACCGAGCGGGAGACACCTGCCTGTCCACGCGGGATGGTGGGGATAATCCATTGACGGAACTCACGATGACCGCCAGGGACCATAACCAGTGAATCGGGCGTAACTGCCTGTTCAACCAGATCGATCTGGTTGCCGGAAAAGCCCAAAATATCCTCAATACTGGCTTCGTACAGAGTGGCTACCCCTTCCAGGGTGTTCCCCGGTTGCCAGCGATGCAAGACGCCATCGACCGGAGGAATCCACAACTGCATCCCAATCGAAATCAAGTCCGGGTTGTCATTGAGCTGATCATAATTAGCCCATAACACGGTTTCGGGCGTGATGTTAAATTTCGCGGCGATCTCGAAGATCGAATCGCCCTGCCCAACAGTATATGGTTTGACCTCCAGAAGTGGTCGTTCGGGAATGATCGTGCGCAGCGATGGGTGTCGCCGGATTGCGGCCGACGATGACAAGGAAGTGAAAGCGGGCAATGAAGTTCCACCCGGAGTAGCAACGGGCGTATCTACCGGCAAATCACCCAATGAAGAACTTTCAGGAATAGAGGCACGCGCAGCCGGATATGCCCGCAGGAAATTCAATGGCTTTCCAGTATACACCTGCCAGCCCAGATAGATCGCAAATGCGGCAAATGCCAGTGCTGCCAGCCAGGCCAGCGCAGATAAAATACGGTCTTTTTTCATCGAGCTGATTGGGGATGTGCTTTCAGATAAACCAGGAAAAGCGACATTCCCGGAATTAGCCTTCGGTCAGAGTCTCCAGAAACTCCTGGTTATCGGCGGTGCGACCGAGCCGCTGCAGAATGGCTTCAGTAGCCGCAGAAGGATCGAGACCAGCACCGTGGGGTGGAGCAACTACCATCTGATCGTACATGCGGCGCATCAGCCAGACGCGAGGGGTGATATCGGGTCCGAGCAGCAGCTCTTCGCGGCGGGTCGAGGAACGCTCGATATCAATCGCCGGGAACACCCGCCGCTCCTGCAAACGACGAGAGAGATGCAGCTCCATGTTACCTGTTCCCTTGAACTCTTCATAGACGACATCGTCCATGCGCGAGCCGGTATCGATCAGGCAGGTGGCAATTATGGTAAGCGAGCCACCCTCTTCAATGTTACGGGCAGCGCCAAAGAAACGCTTGGGTGGATATAAGGCCGAGGGATCAATACCACCGGAAAGAGTACGACCAGAAGGCGTGACCACCAAGTTGTAAGCCCGCGCCAGACGAGTGATAGAGTCCATCAAGATCACCACATCACGCTCGATTTCCACCAGGCGCTTGGCGCGTTCGAGGGCCATCTCTGCAACGCGCACATGGGAAGTAACCGGCTCATCAAAGGTAGAGGAGATGACCTCGGCATCGACCGAGCGATCCATGTCAGTGACTTCTTCTGGGCGCTCACCGATTAACGCCACCATCAAGTGAACTTCAGGGTATTTCTTGGAAATTGAGTTAGCGATTTGCTTCAGGATAGTGGTCTTGCCAGCCTTGGGTGGTGAAACGATCAGACCACGCTGGCCACGACCGATGGGAGTAACCAGGTTTATCAGGCGGGTCGAAAGGGTATGGCGATCGACTTCCAAATCATAACGTCGATCCGGGAAGATCGGTGTCAATGATTCAAAGGCAGAGCGATTGCGCACCTCCTCCGGATCAATGCCATTAACTGTTTCCACTTTGAGCAAGCCATAATGCCTTTCCGATTCGCGCGGCGGACGCACGTGCCCAATGACCAGGTCACCGTTTCTCAAGCCATAGCGGCGGATTTGGGACTGCGAAACATAGACATCATAAGGGCCGGGCTGATAATGTCCGGATCGCAGGAAGCCAATTCCTTCGCTCATGATCTCCAGGATCCCACCACGCAGCTCCAGGCCTTGCCGCTCGGCTTCGGCCTGCTGGATGCGCAGGATGAGGTCCTCTTTCTTTAAACGAATTGCGTTGGGCACGTCCAGATCACGAGCCATCTGGCGCAGGTCACTCAGAGAAGCGTTTTCCAATTCAAGTACTTTCATAGTCTTCTACTCATTAGGTGGAATAGAATCATCAGGATTGAGGATAAGAGATTTTACAAATGCCCATGCAGGGCGTGGATCATTCAATACAAGTTTTCTATAAACCAGGGGGATTTTTTGTCTTACAAGCATTATAGCATGCATGTACCCGAAGAGCAAGCAGTTCGCAAACCGCACCGACCAAAAATACTGTCTGAAACCAAAACCCAGGGAGGCCGTGTGCGCCGTTCCCGGATGACTGAGTGGAGCTGATTCTCTTGGCCAGATGAGCTGCGTGCAAAATCTGGTAAAGTCCCCTGACAAGTAAATTATAACATGATCAATAATTTTTGACATAATCAGTTGTATTTGACCCGAGAAGTCGAAGCAAATACTCAATCCTGACGAGTAAGCCAGCGTTCCAGACCGGGAGGAGCCTGATGGTTGGCAAGTGCATCCAAAAGTGCTTCGGGCTGCTCAGCATGGGCAAACAGCAGGCGGTGCTCGCCATAGATAAAACCTTCTTGCTGGGCTTTATCTATCATCGCCAATAGCGGGTCAAAATAACAGGCAGTATTCAACAAACCCACCGGCTTGCTATGCAGACCAATCTGCGCCCAGGTGAGGATTTCGAAAAATTCCTCTAATGTCCCATACCCCCCTGGTAGGGCGATAAAAGCATCCGCCTGCTCGGCCAGGCGAGCTTTGCGCTGGTGCATAGATTCGACGACTTCCAGGCGAGTCAGGTTGAAATGCGCCAAGCTGGGAGTGTAGAACAGGTCGGGCATGACACCGATCACCTGCCCGTCGGCCTGCAGGGCACCGTCTGCCACAGCGCCCATCAAGCCAGTACCTCCGGCCCCATACCATAAGACCCAACCACGCCGGGCGACGGCTGCCCCTATCTGGCGGGCGGCTTCCAGATATTGAGGGTGAATCTTATCGGACGATCCACAGTAGATGCAGACGGACTTGATCATAAAAATAGGTCAGCGTTCCAACCAGATGGTCACCGGTCCATCATTCTCGATTTCGACCAGCATATGAGCGCCAAACTCACCGGTTTGGGCTGGCACTCCCAATACGTTGAGCAGTTCAGCGAACCGATCCACCAGCGGACGGGCAATCTCGGGCAGGGCAGCATCGGTGAAAGAAGGCCGGCGCCCCTTGCGCGTGTCGGCGTAAAGCGTAAATTGGGAAACAACCAATGCCTGACCGCCAACTTCTAGTAACGAGCGATTCATCTTGCCGTGCTCATCTTCAAAAATGCGAAGATTGGCGACTTTCTCTGCCAGGTAATGCAGGCGCTCCTCGGCCAGGTCGGGGCTGGCATCCTCTTGCCCAACCCCAAGCAGGATGACGACACCCGTCCCGATCTCGGCTAGAATTAGCCCATTGACAGAGACTGAGCCGCGGCGAACCCGCTGCAAGACCAGGCGCATGCCGTACCTTTATGGCAATCCAATCGCGTCTTTAACGTCCCGAATGGTTTGCTGGGCAATCTGGCTGGCGCGCTGCCGACCATCATCCAGGATCTCCCACACCCGCTCCGGTTTATCGCTTAAAGCGACACGCTTCTCCCGGAAAGGCTCCAGGCTAAGATTCAGGTTTTTAGCAAAGCGCTGTTTGCAATCGACGCAGCCGATCCCCGCCCGGCGGCACTCGGTGTCGATCATGGCCACTTCTTCGGGTGAGGAAAACACTTTGTGCAGGGAAAAGACGTTGCAGATATCCGGATTACCGGGGTCACTGCGGCGCATACGCTGCGGATCGGTGACCATCTGCATGACACGCGCCCGGGTTTCATCGGGGGTGGAAGCCAGCTCGATATGGTTGTTGAGGCTTTTGCTCATTTTCTGCTGGCCGTCGATGCCCACCACCTTGGGGAATTCGGTGGCTTTCATCTGCGGCTCGACCAACACGTTGGTGTTATAGCGGAAATTAAACGAGCGCACCACCTCACGAGTGAACTCAATATGCGGGGCCTGATCTACTCCTACGGGAACCGCGTCGGCTTTATACAAAGCAATATCGGCGGCCATCAGAACCGGGTATCCTACCAGACCGTAGTTGATATTGTGAGGCTGCTGGCGGGCTTTCTCTTTAAAGGTGGGCAGATCGGTCAATTTTCCGAGTGGGGTGACCATCGAGAAGAACATATGCAGCTCGGTGACTTCCGGCACCTGCGACTGAACGAACATGATCGACTCTTCCGGGCGGATGCCGGCTGCCAGCCAGTCGAGAGCCATCTCATAGATGTTCTGGCGCAGGTTCTCCGTCGTCTCCACCGTGGTCAGGGCGTGGATATCGACGATAGAGTAGACACACTGATATTCCTCTTGCAGGGCAACGTAGTTTTTAATAGCGCCAAGGTAATTGCCCAGGTGTTGCCTGCCTGTAGGGCGCGCCCCAGAAAAAACCCGGCCTTTCTTGGTAATCGTCATGCAGCCTCCTCAATAAATCTGCGCACCAGCCCGGCTACTTCCCCCGGTTCAACATGCCGACGGGTTTCAAGCTTGGAGTACAGCAGGCGATTGTTGACGGTAATCTCGAATTTACCGCCATCGGAAGGAACCAGAGTAAACGATTCGAGATCGGGCTCGAACTCTTTCAGCAACTCGGCCATCAAACTGAGGGCCCGGTCGGTATAGTGTCAGACCGCACAATAAACCAAGTTGATACGCAGGGACATTAATTTCCTCCAGCAAGGTAAAGACAGATACCCTAGACATGTTCTGGCCAGATGCAGCGGCCAAAAGCAGGTCCAAACGATCCTAATTTGCCAACTTCCGGCGGGAAACCAGTATAACACAACTTGCCATTGAATTGGCCCCCAGCCAGCCGGTGTATAATCCTTCTAAAAGACCCACAGGAGGGGCAAATGCCAGACAATAAAGATATCCAGCAATACCTGTCATTCCTGGAGGATGAGCGCAACGGGGCGGCTCTGTACCGGGCAATTGCAGAAGCAGAGAAAAATCCCAAGCTGGCCGAGGTATACCGCCGGCTGGCAGACACAGAAGAGAGTCACGCCAAGCAGTGGGTAGAGAAACTCCAGGCCGAAGGCGTGGCAGCGCCAGCATTCAAACTGAATTGGCGCACCCGCACATTAATCTGGGCGGCGCGCCGCTTCGGAACAGCCGCAGTTCTGCCAACCCTGGCGGGCATGGAAGACGATAAAACCCATGAGTACAGGCTACAGCCGGAAGTCGCTCAGATGATCTCGCAAGAGAACTCGCATGCTCGCCTCCTGCGGCAGATCGGTCAAACGACGCCTGGAGGCATGGAGGGCGGTTTACTGGCCCAGTTCGAAGGCAGGCACAAATCAGCGGGGGGCAATGCCCTGCGGGCGGCGGTGTTAGGCGCGAACGATGGGTTGGTGTCCAACTTCAGCCTGGTGATGGGCGTAGCGGGAGCGGCATTGTCCAACACAACTATCCTGCTGACCGGCCTGGCCGGTCTGCTGGCGGGAGCGATCTCGATGGCATTGGGTGAGTGGATCTCCGTGCAAAGCTCGCGGGAGCTGTACGAAAAGCAAATCCGCATCGAGAAGGAAGAGATCGCCAGCTCGCCGGAGGAGGAAGTGGAAGAACTGGCCCTGATTTACCAGGCGCGTGGGCTGGAAGAAGCACCCGCTCGGGAACTGGCCAAGCAGATAATGAGCAACCGTGAGACTGCCCTGGAAACGCTAAGCCGAGAAGAATTGGGGATCGACCCTGAGGAGCTGGGCGGATCCGCGTGGGAAGCGGCGATCACCTCCTTCGTGCTGTTTGCGGTCGGCGCAATTATCCCGGTCTTCCCCTACATGTTTACCAGCGGGTTGACCGCAGTGGGGCTCAGCGCTTTGTTCAGTGCAGCCGGCCTGTTTGTTATCGGGGCAGCGATTACACTCTTCACCGGGCGACCGGTCTGGCAAGCCGGGCTGCGCCAGGTGGTCTTCGGGCTGGCGGCGGCAGCAGTAACTTTCCTGATCGGCAAGCTGATTGGGGTAAACGTCGCCGGATAAATCCCACCCTATTCCCAAACCATTTTGCATGACCGCTGACACAACGCCAACAAAACCACGACCAACCGGCCTGCCGCGCAATGTATGGGCAGTCAGCCTGACCAGCTTTTTTATGGACATCTCTTCGGAGATGGTGCTCACCGTGCTGCCGCTGTTCCTGGCGAATGTGCTGGGGACGCGCACGGCGGTGATTGGCCTGATCGAGGGCATCGCCGAGGCAACCTCCAGCATTTTGAAGCTGTTCTCCGGCTGGCTCTCCGACCGGCTGCACGCCCGCAAATGGCTGGCAGTGGCCGGGTACGGGTTATCGACGCTCGTCAAGCCATTCTTTTATTTTGCAAGTAGCTGGACGGCAATTGCCGGTGTGCGATGGGTAGATCGGGTCGGCAAAGGGATTCGCACGGCACCGCGCGACGCACTGGTGGCGGATTCGGTTGATGAGAAGCAACGCGGCCGGGCGTTTGGTTTTCAACGGGCGGCTGATACAGCCGGGGCAATGCTCGGCCTGCTCATTGCCCTGGGGGTGGTGTGGCTGGCGCAGTCGAATGAAATATCCCTGAACGAGTCCACCTTCCGCTGGCTGGTGTTGATCAGCCTGGCTCCGGCGGTCCTGGCGGTACTTGTGCTGGCGATTGGAGCGAAAGATGTACCGGTCAGCGGACAGGCGAAGCTCCCCAAGTTTGCAGTCCGCACTCTGGGGCGACCCTTCCTGGTTTTCTTGATTATCGTCGGCCTGTTTGACCTGGGGAACTCTTCGGATGCTTTTCTTGTGCTGCGCGCCCAAGAACGCGGGATGAGCGTGGCCGGCATCCTGAGCATGCTAGTGGTCTTCAACCTGGTATATGCCCTGGTATCCGCCCCTGCGGGTGCGCTCTCGGACCGGATTGGCCGCCGGCAACTGATCATCGGCGGCTGGCTGGTTTATGCGATGATCTACCTGGGGATTGGTCTGGCACAGACCACCTGGCAAATCTGGGTCTTGTACGTGGTTTATGGTTTATATTATGGTTTGGCGTACGGAACATCCAAAGCGATGATCGCCGACCTGGTGGCCGAAAATGTACGCGGCACAGCTTACGGCACATACAATGCCGTGCTGGGGATCCTGGATTTCCCCGCATCATTGATCGCCGGTATTTTATGGCAAGGAGTAGGCGGCTGGAGCGGACTTGGCGCTTCGGCGCCTTTCTTGTTCGGGGCGGCGCTGGCTATTGCAGCGGCGCTGCTGATGGCTGTCTGGATGCCGCGGGCGATGAGGGAATCAGCTTAGTCGCGCCAGCCAAATTGACCTACCAGGGGAACGAAGGCTACCGGGATGACTTCCTCCACATCAAAATCATCGCCGCGGCGCCTCCAGCGTTCCAAGAACTGACTGCCGCGCTCGCCCACTGGGATGACCAGCCGACCCCCATCAGCCAACTGGTCCAATAAAGCCTGGGGAACATGCGGCGCGGCAGCGGTGACGATGATACCCTGATAGGGGGCAAATTCTAACAATCCGGCTGTGCCATCGCCGATATGAACGGAGACATTCTCCAGGCCCAGCTCAGCCAGGGTCTGCTCGGCCTGGCGGGCAAGCTCGGGAAAGCGCTCGATCGTATGTACTTCACCCGCCAGGTAGCCAAGGACCGCGGCCTGGTAACCAGAGCCAGTGCCCACCTCCAGAAGGCGCTCTTGACCCTTCAATTCCAATAATTGGCTCATTAAGGCGACAATATAAGGCTGGGAAATCGTCTGGCCAAAGCCAATGGGCAGAGGGCCATCGGTGTAGGCCAGGTGGCGGTACTCGGGCGGGACAAACAGATGACGGGGCACCGTGCGCATGACCTGCAAAACCAAGCCATCCCGAATTCGCCGGGGGAGCAACTGGGTTTCCACCATGTATTCACGCTCGGATTCCAGGAAGAGTTCGTTGTCCATCGCCAATCCGCCGAAACGCGGTCGATTAATCCCGCATGCGGGCTAAATATGCCTGCCAGAAAGCATCCTTTTGTCCTGGGATGAAGGGCTGGTAGAGGGACAGGCGGTCGGCAAGGCCGTGATAGCGCTGACGCAGTCGTAACGGTAGCTCGGATGGCGATGAGACCACGGCAAAAGCGGTCAGCATGTCGTCACTGACCAGAGTGGGCATCTCTCCCCAGCGACCGCGAGAGGCCAGGCCAGAAAGCTCTTCGGCGACAGCCTGCCAGCCGTGCAAGGCCATCACCGGACGGTAAGAAGGTGTGGAGGCGTAAAAAGCGATCTGCGAGCGCACAAACAGCTCTTCTTCCGGGGCGGTAACCACAAAGGCCGTGGTGTAAAGCGAGACAGCCGTGCGCATCCGCCCGGACCTGGCAAGGCCCTGCTCAATAGCCGGCAGCAACACCTGGCGAAGATAGGCTTCGGTGTGGAAAGGATGGGCGACAAAACCATCCGCCAATTCGCCGGCCAGGCG
>JAGDMX010000185.1 GCA_017860725.1 Chloroflexota bacterium
ATTGAAGGGATTGCTCCCCTTAAGACAGCGCCCAAAAAACTAAAAACCAGCTCGGCGCCGTGGTTAAAGATGATAATCACCACCTCGCCTGGCTGTATTCCGGCATGAGCAAGAGCTTCGGCATAGGCTGCCGCACCTAAAACCAGCTCAGCATACGACAAGTGCTGGTCCGGCTGGCGGCTGAAAAGCAGTGAGAGACAGCGCTGCTCAGGAATTTCTAAATAGGCTCGATAAAGAGCCTGTGAAACGCTGTGGGTCATGCCTGGCGATGGCGAATCAAGGCTGTAAGCTGATCCAGGGTATCAAATGACTCTGCGTTCAGCTCGGTATCGTCGATATGCACGCCATAATTGTCTTCGACATACAATGCCAGGTCAACCAGGCTGAATGAGTCCACCAGACCGCTGGTGATTAAAGCTTCGTCCCCAGCAATGAGACGCCTGGGCTGCTTGAGTATCTTAGCTGAGATGAACTGGGCCAATTGATCGGTAATAGGGTCGCCCATCAGTGAGTATCTGCTCCTGTATCAAGGAATAATTTTTGCCGGTGCTCGCAGGCATTCAGCGGCAAGTGTCGTCGAATTGTGACCACTTCCGGTATCAGGGAGAAGCTGTTACTGCCTTCCATACTGCATCGAGTGCCTGTAAAGCCGTCAGATTACGAACCGGCCAACCCTTTTCCATCACTTGCGGGTCGTCAAACCGGTTTTGTCCATACGTGATATGCGCTCCATCCCCTTGCAGGCCGTGGTTGGGCAGCGGCTGCGCCGCTAACCAGTAGTTCAACAGTGGAATATCATATTCCCGGGCCAAGCGGGCGATAGTGGCGTTGATACTTTCATCCTTTTCCAGGTTATCCAATTTGGTCGAAAGGATCGGTATCACTCCATTCTCGATCGAATACTCAATAATCTTACGCATCTGAGGCTCGAATTCATCCGGGTGGAAGACATCATTCGTCCCCAGCATGATAAAAGCGTACATCGGCCGGTGCACTCGATATTCACAGGCCAGAGGTGTCTCGTTGGCCAGGCACTGCTTGGCATCTGCCCAGAACGGTGAAAGAATCGAGGAAGCATTGAAACCCGATTTGGCAGCCAGACTGGTGCGTGCATACGAGCCTTGAAACTCTTGAATAACCGGTTCCAAAAAGATATGCTCGCCCAGACTGTAAAACCGAGGACCGCGGTCAAAATCACCTAAAAACCAGGCCGGCGTGCTGCCACAGTCTCCGATCTTCGAGAATGCTTGCGGATTGTTGCCCAGCGCTACTCCACGCCAGTAAATATCTTTCACGCGCTCGGAGACAATCGGCACCACCGGGAGCTGCTTCCAGCCATCCGGAGCCAGAGTGGCGGTTGGCTGATCAGTGGCCGTAGGTTCGAGCAATACTGGGGTGTCTGTCAGCATTACGGGTTCCGGCTCAGTCGGAGAGGCGGTTGGCTCGGCGGGAGGGTTTGTAGGTTCTGGTGTCGGTGATGCACTCGGCACTGCTGATGATTGGGAAACGGAGACCGTGTTAACTTGCTCGCCATCTGCCAGTGTCGGTCCGCTACACGCCACCAGGAAAATCACACCAACCCATAAAATTGTAGAGAGTACTTTCATAACGGGCCGATTATATCTCTATTTCGGTGACGATTTTGCGACATCCAGAATAGCCCGCAACACTTGACTGGCATATAAACGTGTCCCATCTGGTGTCATGTGGACTGCGCTGTTGGTGAATTCCGAACCCGGGACTGCATTCCACAAATCCAGATACTGCCAATTCTTACGCTGGCTCTCTTCGGACATGATCCGCCGGTAATCATCGTACGCCCAGCGCGGGTAATAGAAGTTATAACGGATATCGCTATTCTGACCCTGGCTGATGAACATCGGTTCATTAACCAGTAATACGGGGGTGTCGCCCGCCAGTCTGACCCCGGCGGACAGGATCTCAAGAGCCAGGTCGGAAGCCTGCAGGTGGGGCGGTTGTAGATTGTGAAAACCTCGGTCAGCTTCCAGGTCTTCCTGGCGCAGAGTGTATGTCTCTGGGATATCCTGGTCGATGCCGGTCGCTGCCCACAGCACACCATACAGTTGCAGGCGCAGCAGGTCTGCCAGTTGACGACGCCCGCCCACGATCGTTCGTTTCCACCAGGAGAGCTCCTCGAAATTCGCGTCTTTGGTATCCAGGCTCAAATCGTGAGTTTGGATCAGCTCGCGCACAGCCCGGAGGTTATTTTGCAACAGTGGAGGGAAAAGCTGTTTGTCATATGGGAATGACTCGAGCGTCAGCGGCCAGACGATCATATCTGGCTCGTACTGCATTGCCCGCTCGAGGATGAGCAAATCCTTGGTCAGCGACATGACCGGGTAGCCCAGGTTGTAGGCGCGCACCCGCCTGCCATCTGGAAGCATTGCTCTACTATCGTTTATGTAAGCCGCCAGAGTCTGGTCAGGCTCCAATAAGAACCCCCAGCTGGCAGAATCACCAATCACCAGCACGCGGAATTCGTCGTCCGGCTTTACCCTGCCGGCCAGCTCATGCGAAGCAAACATGGCATCCAAATTGTACAGGCTGAGGTTATACGCCTTGGAAGGATTATCACCGTATGGCAAGCGCTGCCGCCCCGGAAATAACACGTTATACGCCGAGAATTTGGCCAAGGTCGGCAGCGGATACCAGATTGCAAACACAAAGTTCAGCAGGAGAAAGAGCATCAGCGCTTTAAGTATGACTCTCCCGGCAAAGCGTAATCGGTTATTTGAGGCTGTATTGTCTTCTACATTATTCATAAACCATTCAATTCCGTGACTGCTGGCACCATAACCATCTAAATTCCAAATAGAGACTTAAATACATCGAGAGCCAGCTCCAGGCTGGGAAGGGCAAAAAACACCCAGCCGAGGGCAATATAGTTAAATGTCAGCAGCCAGCCTCCGAATGCCATTACTTTACGGAGTTGTGGGCGCTCAACGATACCGGATAGGCGCGACCGGGTCCAATCGGACCAGCGATTGTGCATGAACAGCCCTACCCCATGCCAGGCTCCCCAGGCAGCATAATTCCAGGTGATGCCGTGCCACAGGCCGATCAGCAGCATAGTGCTCAGTTGCCCGATGAAGATTATCACCCAGGTTGGGATGTTCAACCGCCGGCTGCGGAGATAGCGAGTAAATGGATTGAAAAAATAAGCCCGAAACCACTGCGCCAGGGTCATGTGCCAGCTATTCCAGAAAGCCGTCAGATTCTGCTTAAGGTAAGGTCGGTCGAAATTTTCCGGCAGGCGGATACCAACCCAGCGTGCCAGGCCTAGAGCGATATCGGTGTATCCGGCAAAGTCAAAATATATCCGCAAAGCATAAGCATACAACAGCACCCACATCCACAAGGTAGAGGTTACTTGAACAGCGTTCTGGCTGTTCAGTGCGATCAGAGCCAGACCATCCGCCACGACAAACTTCTTGAAGAGTCCCACCAGGATGCGTGTGCCGCCCTGAACAAATTGCTCCTGCCTGGCCGGGTCGTTTACCGGCTTAAGGGCCTCACTTATCTTACCGGGAGTAGCGCTGCGCAGATCGCCAATAAAGCGCTGAGAGCGATCTATCGGTCCGGCAGTATAAGATGGGTAAAAAATGGCATAGGTGACAAATTCGCCAAAATCGTATGCTGGCAGCTTACCACCCTGGTAATCCCGCAATACATGCAGCAGGCGAAAAGCCAGATAGGAAAATCCTAACCAGGGCAGGTCGCTGGCAGCCGCCAGGAGCGCCGATTGGCCTCCGGAAACCCGCAGCCACTCACTTGCCCACCGGCTTATTGCCGGGCTTTTCAACATAATAAACAGGCCAAGGATCAGGAATATGATCGCTGGTACAAGGAAGCGCTTGCTCACCGGGAAGCGGATGGGAATGGCAACCAACAAGGCGGCCATCGCGAAAACCCCCAAAACGCGCCAGATATCCGGCGGGCGGCTGGGTGTGAGGCAGCAAGCTGGACCTGCATAACGCAGTAAGGCTACCACCAGGATCAGCCCCACGACCAAAGCGGCTCCCACCATCCCCCGCCGAGATGGTTGCGCTTGTGGTGTGCGCGTGGCCGCCCAGGTGATAACGGTCAGCAGGATGGATGCCGTGGGAAACCAGAAATCCAGGTAGCGGATTGGTGTCGAAGGCTGCAGCCAGTAGACCGCGAGCAGGCTCGCCCCCAGCAAAACCCAGCCTCGCCAACGAGAAGGGACCGCCCACCCTACCACCAGGGAGACCAGAGCAAAAACCAGGATGTGGGTGAGAGTCACCTAAAAGCCTTGATAAATCCACTGCGGCGCCTGATCCGCCATCAGGATCAGCAGGGCAATCAGCCCCAGGCAAAGCAGGAGTGCATAGATGTTTTCCCGACTAAGCCACTTTCGCCACATCACTGATACCCGCACACCAGCCACACACCGCCGTCATTGACTACCCGATATACTAAATCGGCCAGTGCTTTCTCCAGCACCTCCGTCCCATAATTAAAAACCATATTCCCGTTGCATGAAACCAGCGCAGTCTCTCCATCTTGCTGAGTAACCCGGCAGTCAGGATTATCCAGCGACACCGTTAACGCAGCCAGTGCGTTATACTCAAGCCGAGCAGCTTCTTCCCAATCCGCACAAGACAGGCTGATCATTCGATTGAGATCTTTATTGACCTGAGATTGCAGATAGTCCTCAACCGCCACTGCGGCACTTACATCGCTACCCCCTGCTCCACAGCCAGCCAGCCACACCAGCATGAGCGTGGCAAGCAGGACCAGAAATTGCAACCTGTATTTCATCGACACCACCTTGGTTAGAAAATGACCCTCGCGGCGATAATTTTACCAAGAATAGCTCACATGCGCTGCAGGTTGGTTGACAGCTTATCAGGGATCAAATATCATTCAGGGAATACCCATGCAAACGATATCTATCCTGCAAGCTATTTTTGGTGTAGCCATGCTCGCCTTGGGGCGCAAGCTCTACTGGCTGTTTGTCGGTGGTATCGGTTTTGCGATCGGATTCAGTGCAGCGGCGCGTTTTTTGGATGAAAGCTCCATCTGGACCCTGTTGTTAGTTGGCTTGATCGCAGGGGTGCTGGCTGCTCTAGCAGCCGTATTCATGAACCGCCTGGTGCTGGGGATTGCGGGATTCCTGGTCGGCGGCTACCTGGCTGTCCAGCTTATAGAGCTGATCAACTTGAACTCGGATCTGCCAATCTGGCTGATATTTATTATTGGCGGGACACTTTTCGCGCTGCTGGTTGCGATGCTGTTCGATTGGGCGCTGGTTGGTTTAACATCTCTGGTTGGGGCAGGTTTGTTGGTGCAGCTGCTGGGTGCCAGCAGCATACTAAGCCTGGCATTGATTGCAGTGCTGGTAGTCATCGGATTCATAATCCAAGGACGGGCGCTGCTGAAAAAGTGAGCCGATGAGGTTAAAAAAACGTCAGTTCGGGATAAGGAAAAAGGGATGTTTTGGGTTTATTTTGGGCGGCGGAGCCGCCCAAAATAAACCCAAAATCCTTTTATCCCGAATTCACGTTAAAATAATAACGAAACGACATCAGGAGGTTATCATGGCAGCCAAACAACTACTTTATCTCTCACGCGCCGATGTGGAATCTGTTGCGCTGGATATGACGACGATCATTCGCTTGCTGGAAGCTGCTTTTAAGGAAAAAGGCGCCGGAAAGGTTGAAATGCCGCCCAAGCCGGGCATCCATACCCAGCCGGATGCCTTCATCCATGCCATGCCGGCTT
>JAGDMX010000186.1 GCA_017860725.1 Chloroflexota bacterium
GATGATCATTTTTCTGTATGGACCTCCTGGCTCGGGGAAAACAACGATCGGCCTGACTTTAGCAAAAAGCCTGGGTTATAAATTTATCGACCTGGACGAGCAAATCCAGAATCGGTCAGGCAGATTGATCGCCAATATCTTTGCGACCGAGGGCGAAGCCGGATTCCGTCGACGGGAGTCTACCCTTTTAGCGGAACTCATAACCGCTGCTCAAGAAGCCGGCAGTGGTCATGTGATCGCGTTGGGTGGAGGTGCTCTGCTAAATACAGAGCCACGAATATTAGCAGAAGCTTCCGGCCAAGTGGTATTCCTTGACGTGGCTTATGACACCCTCTTGAACCGGTTGCTCCGCCATCCCGGTAAGCGCCCATTGATTGCTGAAGATACGGCTGACCGGTTGAAGGCTCTCATGGATCAACGTGAGAATCATTACGCCTCCTTCCCACTCCGTGTGAACGCAGAGCAGTCTGGCGAGCAGGTTGCATGGGAAATCCAGGTGCTGCTAGGAATATTTCATATTATCGGTATGGGTAAAGGTTACGAGGTCCACATTCGTCCGGGCGAGCTGGAACAGATAGGGGTAGAGCTGCGGCGACGCAAGCTGGGTGGACCGGTAGCTGTGGTCAGCGATACAACGGTCGCTGGTTTTTTTGCAGAGCGGGTTATATCCTCGCTTAAATCTTCTGGGTATCAAGTCCGATTGATTACCATTCCACCAGGGGAGCAATTCAAAACGATCGAGACAGTGAGTAATCTTTGGGCTGGCTTTTTAGAAGGTGGGCTGGAGCGCAGCAGCACAGTTCTGGCTCTTGGCGGCGGAGTTGTTGGCGATCTGGCAGGCTTTGCGGCAGCCACCTACCTGAGGGGGGTGAGGTGGGTAGCCATACCGACAACCCTGCTGGCGATGGTGGATGCCAGCCTGGGAGGAAAGACCGGTGCCGACCTGCCACAGGGCAAGAATCTGGTCGGGGCATTTTATCCACCAGCATTGGTTCTTGCCGATCCACAGGTGCTAGACACGCTACCCTTCGATGAGTATCGCAGTGGAATGGCTGAAGTGGTAAAGCATGGCATTATTGCCGATCCGGAATTATTTGCCTTGTGTGCCAGAGGACTGCCGGCTGTTAGGGAAAATCAAGATGAGATGGTACGGCGCGCTGTAGCTGTAAAGGTGCGGATCGTTCAAGAAGACCCGTACGAGCGCGGCCGGCGAGCGGTATTAAACCTTGGTCATACCTTAGGGCATGCCATCGAGAAAGTTTCGGGATATCGGCTGAAGCATGGCGAGGCAGTAGCAATCGGTATGCTCCACGCAGCTCGACTGGCTCAAAGGCAAGGGATTGCGCAAGATGACCTTACCGACCAGATTTTGGATGTGCTCCGAGGCCTTGATCTGACTACCGAGATTCCCTCAGATCTTGATCCCTATCTTATCCGGCAGGCGATGGGATATGACAAGAAAAAAGCCGGTGGCAAATTGCGCTGGGTGCTGCCAGTGCGAATTGGAGAGGTGAAAATTGGAATACCGGTTGAAGATAAACTCTCTGATTTCCAAATGATTTCTGGAATGAGTTGATAAACCCCATTTCTGGAGTGACCATGCGCACCATTCTGGTTTTACATGGGCCGAATTTAAACTTGTTAGGATTGCGAGAACCGGATATTTACGGGCAGTTGACCCTGGAGGAGATTGACCATCGCCTGACCCTATTGGGGAATGAATTGGGAGTTCGCGTGCGTTCCCAGCAATCCAACTCGGAAGGCGGCTTAATCGACCTGTTGCAGGAGGCGCGCAATTGGGCTGTAGGTGTGGTGTTCAACCCCGGAGGGTACACCCATACCTCAGTTGCGCTACGCGATTGTATTGCGGCCATCGCAATTCCTGTGGTAGAAGTGCATCTGTCGAATGTACATGCGCGTGAGGAGTTTCGCAGACAGTCGTTGATCGCGCCGGTATGCAAGGGCAGCATTTCTGGTTTCGGATGGCTCTCGTATGCCTTAGGGTTACGTGCAATTGTAGATCTTAGCGAGGATGGATAAAATCGTTGGATGTCTGATCGCGGGTCGTTATTGATTAGTGTTATGATTACGTTATCCCACTCTCTGAGGAACCGGCATGATCCAGAACCTCAATCTGCTACAAACGCCGGAATACCAGCAAAAACTTAACCAGTGCATCCACTGTGGGCTATGCCTGCAGGCTTGCCCAACTTACCTGGTCTTTGGAACCGAGATGGATGCGCCGCGCGGTCGCATTGCCTTAATGCGTGCCGTATCTGATGGGCGTGTCGGTCTTGGTGATTTCCAGCAGAGCATCAGCCCTCACATCAATCTCTGCCTGGCCTGCCGATCCTGTGAGACCGCCTGTCCCTCCGGAGTGCGCTATGGTGAATTGGTAGAAACTGCGCGCTTGCTGGTCGAAAGTAACCGTAAACCGGGATGGGCAGAACGAACCCTGCGCAAGTTGGGATTGGATGGGCTGATGCCATATCCAGGCCGGCTGAAGTTCATGGCGCGTTTGTTAAAAATTTACCAAGTTGTTGGTCTGCAAGCACTGGTGCGCCGTCTGAACATTCTTCCCGGACCGCTTAAGACTATGGAAGGAATTCTCCCGCCTATCCAGCCTCAGTATACCCCTGAGGCGCCTCCATTAAACAGCAATGAACCCACCAGGCGAATTTTATTTTTCACCGGATGCATCCAGGAGGCTTTCCTCGCGCCGGTTAACCGGGCAACGGAAAGAGTTTTGCATCGTAATGGTTTTCGTGTTGTAGCCCCCAGCGAGCAGACCTGCTGTGGCGCAGCGCATTTGCACCTGGGCGACCTTGAATCAGCACGGAGCTTAGCCAGGCAGAATATTGATGCTTTCCTCGCTGAATGTAGGGATGGGGAGATGATTGTAACCAATGCCGGCGGATGTGGTCTGTCTCTTAAGGAATATCATCACCTGCTGAGCGATGATCCGGAGTACGCCGAGCGGGCTCGCCAATTTGCCAGCCGAGTTCGGGATGTCAGTGAAATCCTGGCAACGGACATCATTGAATCGCCGCGCGGACAAGTGACCGCACGCGTCACCTATGCTGATTCCTGTCATTTGCGCCATGGACAGAAGGTAGTACGTCAGCCGCGCGATCTGCTGCGGTCAATTCCTGGTGTGGAATACGTGGACCTGGCTTTTCCAGATCAGTGCTGCGGCAGTGCAGGTGTGTACAATATCGCCCAGAATGAGACCGCGGAAGTAATCCTGCAGGCCAAGCTGGAGGATATACGCGCCAGTGGAGCTCAAATCCTGGTGACTACCAATACAGGCTGCCATATGCAGCTCATGTCAGGTGTGCGCCGGGCGGGTCTTCCAATCAAGGTCATGCATCTGGTTGAACTGCTGGATTTGGCTTATGCAAACGAAAATTAAACCTGGCTCGATCGAACCATCCAGCCGGAGCTCAGAACTGCAGGGCTTACGTTCCCTATTCCCAGGTCAGTTGCTTACCCATCCAGTAGACATGTTGACTTACGAGATGGATGCTGCGATTGACCGCGGCGTGCCGGAAGGAGTGCTATTCCCTGAGTCGGCAGAAGATGTCGTCAAAGCGGTGCGTTGGGCAGCCCGGGCAGGAGTGCCTCTGGTGGCGCGCGGCGCAGGAACCGGGCTATCGGGTGGGGCAGTGGCAGAGCACGGCGGCTTAATCATCGAGTTCTCACGCCTCAACCACATCCAGGAATTCGATCCGAAGGGTCGTGCCGTGTGTATCGAGCCTGGACTGGTGAACTTGAAGCTGGATGAATTTGTTAAAAAAGCCGGTTTGTATTTCCCGCCCGATCCTGCTAGTGGCAGGGCTGCGACGCTGGGCGGCAATCTGGCCGAGAATGCCGGTGGACCACACTGCTTTAAGTATGGAGTGATGACCAATTACGTCACCGGTCTGCAGGTCGTGTTAGCGGACGGGCGAATCGTCAGGTTTGGTGGGGCTGCCTATGATTATCCGGAGTACGATTTCTCTGGCGTGCTGACTGGTAGTGAGGGTACATTAGGAATTATCGTGCAGGCCTGGCTGCGGTTATTGCGAAATCCACCGGGAGTCAAGACGTTGATGGCGGCTTTTGAAAGCGTGGAAGATGCCGGTCAGGCGGTTTCTGCGATCATTGCCAATGGACTGGTGCCGGCTACCATGGAATTCATGGACCGCAAGATGATGCGCATCATTGAGGACTATGCTCACGCCGGGCTGCCGGTAGAGGCGGAAGCGGCCCTGATTATTGAGGTGGATGGCTACCCGGACAGCTTACAACCACAAATGGCAGAAATACTTGGAATTTTACAAGAACAGGATGCTTTTGGAATACGGGTTGCTCAAACAGCCGAGGAGCGTGATCGAATCTGGTATGGTCGTAAAAGCGCGGCCGGGGCAATGGCGCGTCTATCGCCTGCTTATTACCTGCTGGATGGAACTGTACCACGCAGCCTGCTGGCGGAAGCATTGACCGAGGTCAACCGGATATGCAACGATCTCGAATTGCGTGTAGCCTACGTGTTTCACGCCGGAGATGGCAACTTGCATCCATTCATCTTGATCGAGAATCCTAACGATCCGGAATTGATGCAGCGCATATTCCAGGCCGGGGAAAGAATCATGCACATCTGTGTCGAAAGACAGGGGAGCATCACCGGTGAGCACGGGGTGGGTATTGAAAAACGCCGCTTCATGCCTTTGATGTACAACCAGAACGAGCTGAACGCAATGCTGGATGTCAAAGCCGTATTTGATCCAGCCGGATTGCTTAACCCTGGGAAAATATTCCCGCAAGCTGCTGTCAGCGCTGAGCCCAATGCAGACTTTAAGAGTGAAACTCTACTGACGAGACTACCGACGAATACCGAATTCATTCCTGCCTCAAATTCCGAAGTGGTAGAGATCTTCCGGGCAGCCAATCGAAAAGGGGCAACGATCCGCTTACGTGGAGGTGGCACGAAATCTGCCTGGCTGCCGCCTGCTAACTGGATAGTTTCCTCAGGGAGATTGAATTGCATTTGTGCTTATGCTCCGCAAGATTTATATGTGACCACTCAAGCTGGTATGTCACTTGCCGAGTTACAAGCAGAGCTGATCCCGAACGGGATGTGGGTTCCGCTTGTCTCGCCGTGGGAAAAATCTACGATTGGAGGTATGCTTTCAACCAATTTCAATGCCCCGCTGCGCATGCGTTATGGTGGTCTGCGCGACCTTGTCCTGGCGGTTACCGCTGTTTTGCCAGATGGCAGGCTGGTCAAGATGGGGCGCCCGGTCGTTAAGAATGTCGCGGGCTATGATCTTTCCAAGCTCTTTATCGGAGCACATGGGACTTTGGGTTTTGTGACTGAGGCGACACTTAAAGTTGTGCCATTGCCGCGCTGCCGGAAAAGTTTATTGATACCGCTGGATGACCTGCGAGGCGGTATTGAAATCGGACAGCGACTGGTAGCGGACTGCCTGGTGGCATCCGGATTATTGTTGATTTCGAATAGCCAGTATCCTCAATGCCAGGAGCTGGAAACAATTGCGGGCATAGCGCCATACTACCTGCTATATACTGCCGAAGGTTTACCGGAGGATGTTGATACTGAGCTTGCACAAGTGCGTAAGCATTTGCAGAAGTTTAGACAGTCTGCCTGCGTTG
Organism: Chloroflexota bacterium; assembly: GCA_017860725.1. Lineage (GTDB taxonomy): Bacteria > Chloroflexota > Anaerolineae > Anaerolineales > UBA4823 > CTSoil-045. The sequence goes on from JAGDMX010000186.1 coordinate 5,656, forward strand.
ATTTTGAATCAATTTCAGCCAGCGAGCTGTGGACAGGCTGGATGCGCAGTGTACATGAAGATTCTACGGTTGTCAGGTTGGGTCTTCCACCTAAAGATTT
>JAGDMX010000187.1 GCA_017860725.1 Chloroflexota bacterium
GTCAAAGCTCATTATTCGTTGAAGATGATCCCCTGGCTACCTGGGTCAGCGGCACCTCAGCCGTCGGGCATGCAGCAGGTGATTTTCGAACTGGATAGCTGGAGTATCAGCCCGGACGGTGTGGTGGAGATTCCTGGTGCCAAATACACCGGTGATAAAAACCATCCCATCCTGCCTATGGTTGATATCTCCTGGCTGCTACCGGAAGAGGGCGGCGTGATAACCCCAACGATCAATCTAGCCCAGTCCGAGTTCATAGAAATCAATAATATCGTCCCCCTTGTACAAGAGGGAACGTTCGATGGGCAGATCGTTCCCGACCCCGGCCGGTTCGTCGAGCACGGCTTTTACCCGGTCACGCTGATCTACACCGATACTGTGCCAGTGTTGGGCGGCGCTGGCCTTGGGTTGGGATTGCACATCATCCCGGTGCAGTACAACCAGGATAATGAACAGACGCGCATCTGGACCCGCCTGGTGTTCGATGTCGAGACCGGTTTCGATCCCGGCGCGGGTGGTGTCGATACCGATGGGGATGGTTTGCCCGATTACTGGGAGATCAGCTTTGGGTTAGATCCCGACAACCCGGATGGCGACCATGGCGCCAAGGGAGATCCTGATCAGGACGGGTTGTCGAATGAAGAGGAATACCTGCGCGGCACCAACCCGGTCAATCCCGATACAGACCAGGATGGGATCAGCGACGGTCAGGAGGTCGCCTGGGGCAGTGATCCCCTCGATCCCGGCTCACCCCGGCTGATCTATTTGCCGCTGGTGCAGAGGAATCCGTAACGGTACCTAAATAAATCGGGGTAGGTCGCAGTTCATAATCGCTGCTACCTACCCCACCCGAGGTTACACCCTTAGATTAGGTCACTGACCGATCCGCCGCCTCCAGTGCCTTATCCAACACCTCGAATCCCTCTACAAGTTGCTCCTCGGTGATGACCAGCGGCGGGATGACCAGCACGGTGTGCCAGTGGGTGTACAGGTACAGTCCGTGATCCAGGCAGTACTTGCGCACCGCCAGCATCTCCGGGCTGCTGCCGTTGAAAGGCGCCAACGGCTCCTTCGTCTGGCGGTCTTTCACTAACTCGATTACGCCGAACAGGCCGATCGAGCGGGCATCGCCAACCGATTCGTGCCGCTCGCCCAGGTCGGTCAGCAGGCGGTGCAGCACCGAACCCATGGCGGCAGCGTGCTCCACGATCCGATCTGCCTGCATCACCTGGATATTGGCAATTGCAGCCGCCAGCGAGATCGGGTGGGCAGTATACGTTAACCCACCCTGGTAGACTCTTTCATCAAAATAGGCGGCAATCTCCGGCTTCATTGCCACCGCCCCCAGCGGGGCATAGGCCGAAGTCAGCCCTTTAGCCATGGTCATCAGATCTGGAATGACATTCCAGTGCTGCACTGCAAACCACTTGCCGGTGCGCCCGAAGCCGCTCATCACCTCGTCGGCAATCAGCAGGATGCCGTAGCGGTCACACAGCGCCCGCACGCCCTGCAGGTATCCCTGCGGCGGGATGATTACGCCGTTCGTGCCGGTGACCGTCTCCAGCAGCACTGCGGCGATGGTCTCCGGACCTTCGTATTGTATGATCTCTTCCAAGTGGTTGAGGTAATCCTGAGTGAACTCAGCCTCAGGGAGCTCCGGGTTGGTGCGATGGAAAGTCGAGCGGTAGCGGTAGGGATCCAGGAAGTGCACCACGCCCGGCATCAGTAGCGGCTCCCAGGCCAGGCGGCGGGGATCGCCGGTCAGCGCCATTGCCCCAGCGCTGGCCCCGTGATATGAACGGTAGCGCGCCAGGATCTTGTGCCGCCCGGTGTAGGCGCGCGCCAGCTTGATGGCGTTCTCGTTGGCGTCTGCTCCGCCCAGGGTAAACAGAAACTTATTTAAATTTCCGGGCGTGATCTCAGCCAGTAGCTTGCCCAACAAGGCGCGCGGCTTGCTGGCCATCGGCGGCCCGGCGTAAGGCAGCGCCCGGGCTTGCTCGATAATCGCCTCAATGACGCGCTCGTCGCCGTGCCCAATGTTGACGCACATGGTCATCGAGTTGAAATCCAGGTAGCGCTTGCCGTCCACGTCCCAAAAGTAAACGCCTTTCGCAGCCTTAACCGGGATTGGCGCTACCATACTTTGCGCCGACCAGGTCCAGAAACTGTGCTCTAAGGAAAGCGGTAAAATTTCAGAATCATCCAGTTGCAACATAAAGCCTCGATTAAACAGGGTCGATGATATGCATAATAATGTTAACATAAAATTATGTATTTCCCTCGCTATACTTGGCAGATATCTCAATGGATAAATTTCGATAAACGCAACATGATTGACAGGGCAGACCGCCTTTGATAACATTGGGCGCAGTCTGTGCAACAGTTCACAAAACACATTTCGGGATTTGGAGATTGTTATGCCAGAAAATGTACGCATGTGGGTAGAAATCATTTTCAACCTCACATATCTGATCGTCGTATGGGGGTTGGTGATCGCCATGATCCGCCGGCGACCGTCGGTAGCCCAATCAGACCGGCGAGCTGCCGACTTGGTGATCTGGGCGTTTGCCCTATTGGCCCTGGGCGACACCGGGCATGTCGGCTTCCGGGTGTGGGCTTACGCTCAAGGCAGCCTGGAGAGTACCATACAGCTCCTTGGACAGCCGGTTGGGGTAGTCGGCCTGGGGGCGCTGGCCACCGCCGTTACTGTAACCCTGTTTTATGTCTTGATGCTGGAGCTATGGCGGGTGCGCTTCCACCAAAAATACGGCCCCTTCACATACCTGTTGCTTGGAATGGCGATCCTGCGCCTGGCGATGATGCTCTTGCCACAGAACGATTGGAACGCCGTCGTCCCACCGCAGCCCTGGAGCACCTTGCGCAATATACCCCTGACAATCCTCGGCCTGAGCGTAGCTTATTTGATGATCCGTGACGGACGGCGAGCCGGTGACCGGGCCTTCCAGTGGATCGGGGGGATGATCCTGGTCTCGTATGCCTGCTATATCCCGGTAATCCTGTTCGTGCAGCAGGCACCGATGGTCGGTATGCTGATGATCCCCAAGACCCTGGCCTATGTGGCAGTCGGTTTCATCGCTTACGCCGAACTCTTCAAAAAGAGAGAGCCCGAGCAATCCCAGGTCGTGAGCCAATCACCGGCCTGAATTATTTTTGACTAGGAGATACCAATAATATGTATGAAATCGTTTTAGCTATTCACAATATCTTTCGCTGGGTGGCTCTAATCCTGGCGATCGTGGCGACTGTGTTTGCCTTCATCGGCTGGCTCGGCAAGCGCGAATGGTCCGAGCGCGACCGCAAATTCGGCACTTTTTTGACCATCGCCCTGGATACGCAGCTGCTGTTGGGTTTAATCCTTTACTTCTTCCTTAGCCCGCTTACCAAGACCGCCTTCCAGGATTTTGGCGCTGCGATGGGCGTAGCCGATCTGCGCTTCTTTGGCCTGGAACACGCTGTGTACATGGTCGTCGCGGTGGTATTTGCCCACTTGGGCAGCGCCCTCTCCAAGAAAGCGACAACATCGCAGGCCAAATTCATGCGAGCAGCCATCTTTTATGGGCTGGCGCTCCTGCTGATCCTGGTGGGCATACCCTGGGGTCGCCCGCTGCTGCCCGGATTAGGCTAACTCACTCTGCAATTTGGAAAAGCAGGCGGGAAACCGCCTGCTTTTTCGCTCATTTATCATGTCTCGTGGCGGTATCCTGCCCGCCCTGGAAGCTATTTTCGCCGTCCTGGTATGGGGGGCGTCCTTCATCGCCACCAAGGTGGCGCTTAGGGATGTCTCACCGGTCACGGTGGTCTGGCTGCGCTTCGCCATCGGCGTGCTGATCCTGGGCGGGGCGGTGTTGGCGCGCCGTCAGTTTGCCTGGCCTGCCCCCAAGGAACTGGGCTATTTCGCACTGCTCGGATTCCTGGGCATCACCTTCCACCAATGGCTTCAGTCCACCGGGCTGCAAACCTCACAGGCTTCCACCACGGCCTGGATCGTCGCCACCACGCCGATCTTCATGGCATTGCTGGGCTGGCTGGTGCTGCGTGAGAAGATCAGCCTGCGCCAGGCGCTGGGTATCGCCCTGGCAACCGGCGGGGTCCTGCTAGTCGTGACGGGCGGCGATCTGGTCTCACTGGTCAAAGGCCAGTTCGGTGCCTCAGGCGATATTCTGATCCTGATCAGCTCGTTGAACTGGGCGGTATTCTCCGCCTTGTCCCGTCGAGGACTGCAACGCCACCCGGCCACCCGCATGATGTTTTTCGTCATGCTGATCGGCTGGCTATTCACCTCGCTCCTGTTCTTCGCCTCACCAGGGGCTGGCGGTCCGGAAGAGATCGCTCTGCTTACCTGGCAGAGCTGGCTGGGGGTGCTGTTCCTGGGGGTGTTCTGCTCCGGGCTGGCATATATCTTCTGGTACGATGCTCTGCAAGCCCTGCCCGCTTCCCAGGTGGGCGCCTTCCTATACCTGGAGCCGCTGGTGGCGATGGTGGTGGCGGCGATTATTCTGGGCGAACCGCTGTTGCTGGCATCCATTGCTGGCGGCGGGCTAATCCTGGGCGGCGTGTGGCTGGTGCAATCCAGAGGCTGAATCAACTCATAGCACTTCGCACTCTAAATATCAATATACAGCTTACCGTAAAAAAATAGGCTGCCTCTTTGAAAGAGGCAGCCCCAGACTTACATAGGATGGATTGCTAGACGGTTAGTGTCTTACAAGCGGCAGGTAGAACCACGGCGGCAGCAGGTCGGCTGTCAGTGATCCAGGCAGCTTGGTAGCGCTCCCATAGATCGGATCAAAAATGTATTTGGCATCCATAATGAGCAGGTATGCCGCCTCCTCCGTGATGTGCTTGCCACTCTGCGCCATCACTTCGTTGATGAAAGCCTTGAGGACTTTCAGCGACGGGATGGGATGACCACCGCGCTCGATGGCAGCCTGGATAGCCTCGATCTTGGCCAGCAGGCTGTCGCGGACACCTTCGTTGTCAATCTCACCTTCATTATAGAAACGCCACACTGCCATTTCCAGGCTCTCAGCGTTGGCGATGATGGTAAAGGTGACCGAGGCAGTAGCTTCATTGCCAGCCTTATCGACGGCATACACGGTCAGAGTGTGCTCGCCCAAGGACAGGGTGTACAGGTCGATTACATCACCATCCATCACTTCCATGCCATCCAGGTCAGCCGTAACTGAAGCCAGGCCGGAGACATCTGTTTCTTCCGTGCCGGGTAGATCCTCGACAGTGAAGTCGATTGTCAGGAACTCTGGGTGCAGGTAGGAGGTAGCCGTCGGCGAATTGATCGTGATCGTTGGCGGTGTAGCATCCTTGATGAAGACCAGGCGACCCTCGATCTGCGGGTTGATCGGCTCAGTCTGCGCCTGGATGTAGTGGATCACTGCATCGCGCACGTAGAACTGGGTATCGTCTGTGATCTGGTCGAGTGGCCACAAGCTGACGCCACTATCATTGAAGTTGCACGAGCCGGCTGCCAGGTAGTTGACCGTCGACACCCGGTAATAGGTGTCGGCGTCGGTGAAATTTACCTCTTGACCGTTGAACTCCAGCGAGACGACATAGCTCTTGGTTGGATCGTATTCTGCAGGATACAGATCATTATAGGTTATCTGGCCGCCAGCGTTGATATCGATCATGCAAGTGGTGTAGTAAGAGTATCCGCCATAACCGGGTACATACTTGTAGTAGTAGTAGTTGCGGAAGGCGCGCTCTAGCACCGCCTT
>JAGDMX010000188.1 GCA_017860725.1 Chloroflexota bacterium
GGTACCACCGCGCCATTTTCAATCGCTGGCGCGCTGGTGCAGCAGAATGCTGAAGTGCTGGCAAGTATTGTGCTTGTGCAGCTAGTACATCCTGGATTACCCATCATTTATTGCGGACGGTTGGCAATGATGGAGCCACGCACCGGGCTATCTGTGTGGGGAGGGGTGGAGCTGGGGTTGGCCTCTGCCGGGACGGTGCAAATCGCGCATCGCTATGGACTGCCCGTAAATGTTTATGGTTTCTCGACCAACTCGCATATCCTGGATATCCAAAATGGCTTTGAAAGGGCGCTGAATGCCGTTATCCCGGCGCTGGCTGGCGCCGACGAGCTTTCCGGGATCGGCGAGATGGAAGCCGGAGTGACCGGTTCGTATGCCCAGATGGTATGCGACAGCGAGATTGCTGCTGGTGTACAACGCTTACGGCAAGGTTTCTCGGTGGACGATGAGTCACTGGCTGTGGATGTCATCGCTGCAGTGATGAGCGGAGCGCACAACTTTTTGGGGCAAAAGCACACCCGGCGTCATCTGAGAGCCGGCGAAGTTCTCCTAACGCGCCTGGCTGAACGCGATTCCTGGGAGACCTGGGAGGCACAGGAACGTCATAGCATGGTAGAGCGTGCCCAGTCGGAAGCCGAACGCATCCTTGCAGAACATGAAGTCCCTCCGCTCAGCGAGGAACAAGAGATCGAATTGGATGCTATCCTGGCCGCGGCTGGACAAGAGGTGTAGCATGAGCGAGATCTACCAGGTATTTTCCAGATACGATCAGCAAGCCTGCCAGGGCGAATTAAATTTTCGCTTCTGTCCCAATTGTGCAAATCCTTTGGAATTGACCCTGTATGATGGGCGCGTTCGCCCGGTGTGCCCGGCATGTGGTTTTATCCAGTTTATCAATCCGGCTCCAGCAGTCGCGATTCTCGTCGTGCGGGGTGACCAGGTGTTGCTCGGGAAGCGTAGTGGATCACCGGATACCGGGAAATGGGCGACTCCGAGTGGCTATATTGAGTTTGATGAGGACTTTCTAAGCGCGGCGATCCGAGAGGTGAAAGAAGAGACTGGCCTGGAGGTAGAAATTCGGGCAATATTGAACGTGGCGTCTTCGTTTATCTCGCCTAAGTACCATTTTTTCAGTGTTTATCTACTGGCACACGTAATCCGCGGCGAGCTGGCAGAGAGAAGTGACCTGGTAGAGTTAAGATGGTATCCGCTTGGTCAACCGATGCCGGAGCTGGCTTTTAAAGAAGACGAAATGATGATTGCGCGTTACTCACAAGGACTAACCACGGGATTGCCGGTTGATCCAAGATATGCACGCCTTAGTAACGTGAAATCGAATTAGAATAATTTCGGATAAACCCAAAACACCTCTTTTTCCTTACGCCCGAACTGATGTAAATCGGATCTGTCAGGGGGCAAGCGTTGCAGTGAAATCCTGCGTTTTCTCTTCATAACTGTGATAATGCCGCCAGTAAACTTGAGGTGGCTCGAAAGTGTAGCCGGCAAGCTCTGCATATACCGTGACCATCTCATCGCCCGGGATCGGTGCAAACTCGGATAGGAAGAACCCATCTGCATCGCTTGTAGCGATCAGCACTGCCGGATAGCTGGCAAAGCTGCGGTAGATATTAACACCGGGGAGGGGGGTGCCATCCGGAAAACGAACATGTCCTTTTAGGAGCAGCCCAGGCTGCTGCTGGCCATCTTTAACAGTCATCGGAAGGTAAACCGGATTACTTAATTCGGGTTGCGCCTGAGCCGGGAGGCTGCTATCAGCAGGCGTTAGGGTGGCTGGGCTGCCTGCACATGCGGCTATCGAGAGCAGAAGGTAAGCCACTGGGAGTGCAATCCGTATAGAGTGTGGAATTGTTTTCATAAGTATATAGCTTTCCATTCTTCCAAAGCGTGCCGGTGACGTGCTTCGATCTTTGTTAGTCTGCGGGCAGCTTCCAGGCGGTCCACAGCCTGATCAAGCTCAAGGCCTTCCGCGAGCATCAAGTAGGCGGCTGCCAGGGTGGCCGACCGGCCGCGACCTTTGGCGCAGTGAACCAATACCGATCGCCCGGCAGAAACCTGGTCACGGATCCACAGGGCGCCTTGATGGATGCGATCTGGATCGGGAGCAGCAACGTCAGGGACTTTCAAGGAAATATACTGAATATTATGGTGAGTGTAATACTCAACATCATCTTCCCGCTCGGCGCGGATGTTAAGCACGGCTGTGATGGCATGATCAAGAATGAACTGGTAATCACGCGGGTAGTCCGGTGCGCCGCCCAGCCAGAGCTGGGGTGTGATTTGTGAGAACCACGCGTTCCCATTCACTCGCTCGTGCCAGTAGCGGATAGCCGGGTAAAGTTTATCAAAAGCCCGGTGGAAAAGGCTGATCTGGTGGTTAGTTTCACTTACAGGCATGGATGAGCGCTATCTCAATCCTGGGATGTGACCAGCGGCGGCCAATCATTGGATTGCTTGGCCTGCTCGGGCCAATTTTCCTTTCCGCTCCAGCTCTCGATGTCAATGGCATATACGGTTGTACGTTCCAGTTCTTTATCCGTGATCGGGTGATACTCCACCCCCGGCACCATACCGGGAAAGTATTTTCCAATCAGGCCGTAAAGCGCCTGCCGTCTGTCTTCCGGGTCTTCCAGGATGCTGGCTGTTCCGAATACGATTACACTGGCATACTGGACCGTGAACTCAAGCGCTGTGTTGGATGGGAGGAACTTCCCATAGCGGCTGGCTTCAAGGCAAACCTTGGGGTGGCGTTCGATGTTTGCACGCACACGACCGACGATATTAGAGTGAAAAATAATACGCTCATGTGCTTCGTCGTACCAGAAAGTGGTTGGGGTTAAGAATGGTTGATCGTCCCAGCGGGTGGCGATGTGGCCGATCTCGGTGGTTTCTAAGAAGCTGCGAATCCAGTCGTCATCACGTGCATTTTGCGGGCGGCGCTGAATATTGGGTGGTGTCTTTGTGATGGAATAATCTTTGTTTGCCATTCGATTTACTCGTCCTTGAAAAATATGTGGCGCCTCATAATGGCTTGCAGCCGGTCATGAGGTAAGGCGTATACGGTATTGCCATTGATCCCGCACATTGTTTCTGCTGCTACCAGGGCATTGAGAATTGATTCTTCGGTTGCCTGGACGACGGCTGCGAATAGAGGGTTCATTTTCTCATTTCTAAGGGAGGCTATCTGCCTCACACCATCTTCGTCCGGATCACCGACCCGCTCGGTAGAAAATGCCAGGAAGATATCCCCGGAGAAGTGTTCACCCATACCGCCGACTCTTCCGATACCGAGTGGGACTCTGCGCGCCAGTCGTTTAAGCTGGTGTGGCAGCAGCGGACAGTCGGTTGCGATGATGACGATGATGGAGCTGGAAAGATCGAATTCGTCTGGATGATGGTATTCGGGCATCAGGTCTGAGATTTCCATGCCGACCGGAGCGCCGGCCACGCGTAACTGCCGGCGTGAACCATGATTGGCCTGCACCAATGCACCAACCGTGTATCCGCCATGCTCCACTTCCAGGATGCGCGAGGCTGTCCCAATTCCACCTTTAAAACCATGACAAACCATCCCCGTCCCACCACCAACACAACCCTCGTCTACCAGGCCTGGTTGTGTGGATTGCAGCGCCTGGTAAACATGTTCTTCATTAACGTGGAAGCCGTTAATATCGTTTAAGAAACCATCGTAGGTTTCGGCAACCACCGGCAGGCTGGCAGGGATGTGGTAGTTCTCGAACAACCATTTCCCTAGTGCATGATGAACTACACCGACACTCATGGTGTTTGTAGTCAAGATTGGCCCGTAGAGAAACCCCGACTCTTCGATCCAGGTGGTGCCGGTCATCTCACCGCAGCCATTTAAGCTATACCAGGCAGCATACAGCGGCTCGTAGCCCTTACTTTCCATGCGAATGGCGGTCACCCCGGTGCGGACCGGACCCTGCCCGACAACCAAGCGCCCTTCTCCGGACACAAGAGTTGTGTGACCCACCTGAATACCGGGTACATCGGTTATGGCGTTATAACGTCCAGGGGTACCTTCCAGCGGGATGCTGAGATCGCGAGCACGCGGTTTCATAACACTCCTCCTGGCAATCTATGGAGCGAATTATATCAGCAGGATGAAGTAAATGCGTATGGGTGCAGTTTACACAAGTGCTCGCTGGAGTAACAGGCGCAGCTCGTCAAGCGGGATGCCTGATGGTGCAAGCCTCGGCAGGTCGGTCTGGGTGCTACTGGATGGTTCTAAGGCAGCGATGGAAGGATTGGTGCTTTGGCTGCCATCTGGCAACACCAGTGTGGCACTGCCTTCGACTTTGAGTGTATGCCAGCCGTGCATGCTTTCTTTGAGCACCCTGTGCTTATAATGTCCTGAGTCCCAATCGGTTATAAAGCGGTCAATATCCAGCGATGTTTGGCGGGCAACCTGTGCTGCCACCAATAGCAGCTCATGACGCAATGCGATATTACGACCATCAGCAAGGAATGCGTCCCGTAAAGCCCAGCTCATCTCAAAGGCAGCCTCTGAACTCTGTGCCTGGGCGCAAGCCAGCGCTTCGAAGGCTGGCCAGAGAGTGACCGGCCAATCCCAGGCTGGTCTGCGCCATGGTTTCATGGGTAAGCCTGGGTCAATGCGGGCGAACAACTCCCGCTCGGCATCGAACGTAGATCGTGAGTTACCCACCTGGTTGATATACTCCAGAGATAACGCCCGCCAGGTGATGGTAAGTTCACCTGCATACTCTGGCCATACCTGGCGCAGGCGGTAATTTACCAGATAAGCATAGGGACACTCAAGACTGGAGTAGATTTCGATGATTGGTTTCACGAAACAAGATCCAGATGATACGAATCTGCATCGGTAGCAATTGGGGTCAAGCTAAGTACCGGGATTTTCCTGCGCTTGGTACGAGCAGCGTAAATCGCATAGCCATGATATCGCTCAACGGCTTTATGCCAAACCCGATCATATTCTGAGCCTTCAAGCTCTTGTGCACGGCAGTAGATTTGCGTGCCATTGCTTCGAATGGATGCGTATGGATTGGCCTTCAGGTTGTGATACCAGGCGGGATGATTGGGTTTGCCAAAATTGGTCGCTATCAACACAAACTGCTCACCATCCGGCAAACCTACCAGCGGGACTGTTCTCTGATAGCCGGTGCGTGCTCCGGTGGTGGTCAGCCAAATGACAGGCAAACCAGTCATCCAACTGGTAGCTGTATACTTGCCTCGGGATACTCTGAGTACGGCCGGATCGAGGCGATGTAAAGTATGTGAAAGGATCATTGAGATGAACCGCGTAGCGGCAAGTTTCTGCACGCCGCGCTGGAAGATAGTGGGTTGATACGTGGGGTCTAGCACGCGTGCAATTATACACGAACGGGCTCAGCCCGCAAAAGAATAGAGCTCACCAGATAAATATTATCCGAAAAGAACTACCGTTCAAGCTTCAGGGTGCGGAAAATGTAATTCTGCTCGTTGTAGATAACGGGATGAACACCTGCAATCCATCAGTGATCTTGCCCAAGAGACCAGTCAGGTTAGCATCCCAGGCCGAGGGACCTTGCTGGGTATCTTGGTTGGTTGAACCGGGGTATATCTCTCCGCTAAGCGAACTTCCGTCAAGGTAAACCAGCTTCACCGGGCAATTGGACTGCTGGCAGGGCCTTGGGAACTCGATGCTTGCCAGCTCCGACATATCCACCA
>JAGDMX010000189.1 GCA_017860725.1 Chloroflexota bacterium
ACCCGCCTGATTGGGACGACCCATGTCTACGAAGGCGGCTGCATGGTGGTGCGCGCCCGTGACCCGATCTACCGGATGAAGGACCTGAAGGGCAAGAAGATCGGCCTCTCGAAGAGCCTGAATGTGATTAAGAACGACTGGTGGCGCGTCCAGGAGGAGCAGGGCATCGAGCTAATGCTCATGCTCAACGACATGACCCGCGATGATGTGGAAATCGTGGAATTCCCCTACCCGGACGACTGGTACGACAAGCCCGAGATGCTTACTCCGATGGAGAATCCATCCGAGCTGTGGCTGAAGCGCGACCACAAGCACGACCTGGCCTTCCGACCACTGGAGACGGCGCTTCTAAAGGGCGTCGTGGATGCAATTTACACCCAGAGCACGGTCTTCCAGCATATCCAGGAGCAGACAGGCCAGATCAAGGCTATCGAGAACCTGGCCAACTATCCGGACTGGACCCTGCAAGGGGCTAACGTTCCGGCGACCTGCACGGTTAGCGATGTAGCATGCGAAGAGCACCCCGAGCTGGTCGTCACCCTGCTCAAGGGCCTCATCAAGGTGGGGCGCTGGGCCAACGAGCACAAGCACGCCGCGGCGGCGATCCTCGACAAGCAGACCTATTACCTGGATGTCGAGGATACGTATGAAGGCATCCGGCACGTCGACATGGTGCCCAGCTTATCGCCCTACAACCTGCAAGCCCTGCAGATCAACAAGGACTTCATGCTCAGCCACGGTTACATCGAGCGCGACTTCGATGTGTTTGAGTGGGCTGCGCCGGAATTCCTGGAGAAGGCGGCGGCAGAGCTGCTCGAGGAAGAGTGGAAGAAGCGCAGCATGGCCAGGCTTCCCCAAGCGACTACGCTGGAAGAGGCCATGACAGCGCGGCTTGGGTAGCGAAGTTTATCCTTGATTTGATTGGCCGGCGCAACCGCTCAATCAAATCAAGGATTTTTTTCATTAATAAGGAGAAGAGTTTATGGCTACAAATGAAGCAACACTCATTCATCAGGGGATACAAGTGCCTCAAGCAAAGCAAAAGCCGATCCTGAGCGGGTCAAGGTGCTCGACGTGCGCATGGTTGAAGAGTATGTTTTTCTCGGCCACGCGGAAGCCGCGGTCAATATTCCGGTGGCTTTTCCCAAATACCAGTGGCACGCCGACAAGCGCAAGTATGGCTTTGAGATCAACCCCGATTTCATCGACCATGTGAAAGAAGTGTTCAAGCCCGGCGATACCATCGCCGCCATGTGCCGCTCCGGTGGGCGCAGCGCCTTCGCGATTAACATGCTTGCCAAGGCGGGTTTTACGAACATTTACAACATCATCGATGGCTTTGAAGGCGATACGGTCAATGATCCCGAAAGCGTCTATCACGGCAAGCGTATGAAGAACGGCTGGAAGAACTCTGCTCCCTGGTCCTATGATCTCGACCCGGCGAAGGTCTGGATTCCCACGGGTGAAGAGCTGGAAAAACTGCGCAGCACCCTGGATGTGTAATCCGGTTTCTGAACGTTTGGCGGTACCTAGCCGTGTAGGCCTCAATTGGGCTTACACGGCACTAATCAAATCCCTTCCGTTATTTCCCGAGGCGGAGGCTATCGAGGTTAAACATGACACTCAATGATTTCATTTCAGCTATTGCAGGGATATCTGGCTTACTGTTCGTGGTGACCAGTATGCTGGCGATGAGCCTCAAGCTCAGCCTACAGCAGATGACCCAACCGCTTAAGAACGCGCGTCTCGTTATCCTGGCGCTGCTGGCGAACTTCGTGCTGGTGCCGCTGCTTGCTTATACCATCACAAAGGTAATCCCTCTCGAACAATCCCTGCAGATTGGGATAATTTTGCTAGGGACAGCAGCCGGAGCACCCTTCATTCCCAAACTGGTGCAAGGCGCTAAGGGGAATGTCGCCTACGCGGTTGGGTTAATGTTCCTGATCATGGTGGTCACCATCTTCTACCTGCCATTCATCCTGCCGCTGCTTTTGCCTGGCGTTGAAGTCAATCCGTGGGATATCGCCAAGTCGCTGATTGTGACGATGCTGATCCCACTGTTGATCGGCATGTTGATCAAGTCGCATTCTCCAGACGTTGCGGATCATTGGGCGCCTGTGATGAACAAGATCTCCAGCCTGTCGGTGCTCATCTTGCTGGTGGTAGGACTCGGGCTGAACATCTCCAATATCCTCAGCTTTATTGGAACGCTCGGTATCGGGGCAATGGTGCTGTTGATATTAGGAGCTCTGGTGATCGGCATGCTGTTCGGCGGGCGTGATCCGGGTGTGCGTAGCGCCATGGCACTGAGCACGGCAAATCGCAATGGCGCGGCTGCTCTGCTGGTCGCCACCCAAAACTTCTCCGGAACGGACACCCTGCCGTTTGTGCTGGTAGGCGTTGTCCTTGTACTGCTAATCCTTTTGCCTATCGCAAAACGAATGGGAGCACGCAGCCAGGCAGCGGCCGCGCCGGTGAAACAAACGGAGTAACCTTGTTTTGGGAGCTATCGTGCTGGTGGCTTCCATCTTCCTGTTGCGGATCTTGATCTCGACTGCACGCGCAGTAGGCAGGGGCAGCGAAACTAAAGTATACTTATGGGGTTGGCATTAAAATATATTAATCTTGGATAATACCAAGGAGTTGGACTAACCGTGGACAATAAAACCAACCCACGCCCGAGTCTTCTGGTTCGCTACCTGCCGATCTTAGATTGGCTTCCCAAATATCAGCGCACCTGGCTGCGCACCGACCTGATTGCCGGGTTGACAGTCGTAGCCCTCCTGATCCCAGAAGGCATGGCTTATGCCCAGATTGCCGGAATGCCGCCTCAGACCGCTTTTTATGCCGCCCCGATTGGATTGCTGGCCTTTGCCATTTTCGGCACCTCCCGCCAGCTGGTGGTGGCGGTTTCCGCAGTCATCGCTACGATGTCCTTCGCCACAGTCAGCCTGATTGCCGCGCCGGAGACACCCGAGTTCATTTTGCTGACCGCCGCCCTGGCGATCCTGGCCGGTGTAATCTCTATCCTGGCCGGTTTCTTGAAACTGGGGCGGATAGCACAGTTCTTCTCCGAGTCAGTGCTTACCGGCTTCATCACCGGTCTGGCGCTGGTGATCATGGTCAAACAGGTGCCCAAGCTGCTGGGCATCGAAGGCGGGCAAGGCAATTTCTGGGAACGGCTGTATGAGATCATCATCCACTTACCAGAAACCAGCCTCCCTACCCTGATCACCGGCGTGCTATGCCTGGTTCTGCTGATCGCCCTGGAGCACTATTTCCATAAGATACCGGCTGCGCTGGTGGCGCTGGTCTTTGGCATCCTCATTTCAATTATATTTGGGCTTGAGGCGCGCGGTGTGGAGATTGTCGGCGAGATCCCGGCCGGGCTGGCGCCGCCTAAGTGGCCGGCGGTTGGGTTGCAAAACTGGTGGCTGCTGTTTCCGGGCGCATTGGGGCTGGCGCTGGTTAATTTTGCCGAAGCCATCGGTCCGTCGCGCAGTTTTGCCGCAACCCACAAGTATAAGATGGATCCCAATCAGGAGCTGATCGGTCTGGGTGCTGCCAACTTTGGGGCAGGGCTCTTCCAGGGCTTCCCCATCGGCTCGAGCCTGTCAAAATCCGCCGCTAACGACCGTGCCGGGGCGCACAGCCAGATGTCGGCTATCATCGCCGCGGCTGTCACAGTGATCGTGGCGCTGTTCTTTACACAGTTTTTTTACGCACTACCCGAGGCGGTGTTGGGAGCGATTGTCATTGTGGCGGTATCGGGGATGGTCAAGCTCGGCAAGATCAAGCGTCTGTCCCGGGTTCGTCAATCTGATTTTGTCCTGGCGATCGTGGCGCTGCTGGCTGTAATGACTTTCGAAACGCTGGAAGCCTTGCTGATTTCAGTCATTGTCTCTTTGTTTGCCCTGGTGTTGCGCACCAGCCAACCCGGGTTGGCAGTGTTGGGACGCGTCCCAGGCCGGCTGATCTGGAACGACATTCGCCGATACCCGGAAAACCAGACCATCCCAGGTTTGCTAATGGTGCGACCGCTCAATGTAGTTTTCTTCGCCAATGCAGAGGGGTTCCGCGAGGCGATCATTACCGAGATGACCTCCAGCCCTGTTCCGATAAAAGCCGTGTGCCTTGACCTGGGCGCCACAACGGACCTGGATGTGCCGGGCGCTGATATGCTGACCGAGCTGGCTGAGGACTTGCATCGCAGAGAAATACGCTTGATGCTGATGCATGTCATCACCCCGGTACGGCAGATGCTAGACAAGGTGGGTGCTATTAATAAGATCGGACCTGAAAATCTGTTTATTGGTCCGCCAGAGGCTGTCTTGGAATACCTTTCCTCCCAGTCCGATGCTGCCGGGATCCTGGAACTGCTGCGCAGTGGAGCGAGCTCGGCGGTTACCTTGCTGCAAGCGGGTATGAGCACAGCCCCTGCCGATCGCCAGGCTGAGCTGGCTGCGATTGTGGAGAGTCTTGAAAAGGAAATTACATGATTGACCCGCGAGCAAAACCAAAAGCTTATCTAAGACTGATGGCAATGGTCGCCCTGATGGGTATCATCAGCGCAGTGGTTACCTTTTCATTTATGGCGCTCGTCCATCAAGGCACAAAATTGGTTTGGGAGCAGACCGCCCAGGCGGTGGGTATAGATCCGCGCCTGTTTACCCTGCTGGTTTGCGCCATTGGTGGTTTGTTGGTCGGGTTGATGGTGAAGCTTTTCGGCGACCACAGCGGTATCTTTGCCGAAGTGATGCTCGAATTTGGCAAAACTGGGCGCTTCGACTACCGTAATGCCCCCGGGATTGTGATCACTGCCTTCATATCGCTCATCTCCGGGGCAAGTCTGGGCCCCGAAGCGCCGCTGGCGGACGCCTGCGGTGGGCTCGGGACCTGGGCTTCGGATAGACTCAAGCTCGACGACCAGGAGACCTGTATGAGTTGTATGTCGCCCTGGGCGCGATGATGATGTACGCTCGTACGGTCAGCGGTGTCGGCGTACCACGAACGTTTCGGTTCACCTTAAAGCCGCCGGCTAACCGGCGCCGAACAGAAAAATAATTGACGACTCAAAGGTGCCAAATGACAAACCGTAAAATGAGAAGAGTCACAATCCGTTATCAATTAGATCGCTTGAGGGTGAGCTTCTGGTTTGCCCCGGTGATTATGTCCCTGGGAGCGATCCTGCTGGCCTGGGTGATGTATTGGATAGATGGTCGCATCCCGAATGTAATATTCGCAGATAGCCCTTTCGTCCTGGCGGGTACTCCTGGTGAAATACGCACTACCCTGATCGGTATGGCTGGAACGATCCTGGCGACCGCCGGAGTGGTTTTCACACTGCTCACACTGCCGCTATCGACTGTAGCGGCGCAGTATGGCTCTCGCTTGCTGCGCGTCTTCCTGGGTGATCGCACCACCCAGCTCGTACTGGGCATATTTGTGGCTACATTTGTCTATTGCTTGGCGGCCGCCCTATCCATCCCTACGGTCGAGGTAGAGCCGGAAGGACCCCAACTTACTGCCACGGTTGGATTGCTCTTGATGCTGGCGTCCTTTGCGTCATTGATTGCGCTGGTCCAGCATGTCAGCACGATGCTGCAAGCTCCCAATATCGCCGCGGCGGCGGGTGCAGAGCTGCGGGACGTAACCCTTGCAGAAATGCCGGAGACAGTCAGGAGCGATGCTGGCTGCCAAACCAGCCTGGAAGCGGCGGGCATCCTGGTGGAGTCTGATGGTTATCCGGTGCAGGTGAGGGAGACGGGTTACATCGAACTTATCGATCCGGAGGCTGTGCTTGCCCTGGCAGAGGAGAGGAATATCGTGCTCCGCTTGTTGAGAAGGCCGGGCAGCTTCGTAAGTCAAGACGAGGTAGTTGCCCTGGTTTGGCCTGCGGAGCGGGTAAACGAGCAGCTGGAAGAACAAATTCGCCGTACCTTCCGGCTCGGAAACACGCGCACACCGACCCAGGATGTTACCTACGCGGTCAACCAGCTCGTTGAAATGGCCGTTCGTGCCATGTCGGCGGCAATCAATGACCCGTTCACAGCTATGACTTGCCTGGATTATTTAGGGGAAAGCCTGGCGTTGTTCCTCCGGCAGGGTGAGAAAGAACCCTGTTACTACGACCGGGATGGCCGGTTACGCCTTGTTTTGGATCCGGTTACCTTCGACGAGCTACTCAGTGCTGCCTTTGATATGCTCCGCCATGCCAGTTGCGACAATGCCAGCGTCCTGCTGCACATGCTGGAGGCGATCGAAGTGATCAGCCGGGAGGCAAAATCATCTGAAGCACGCCAGAAGCTGTTGCATCAGGTAAACTGCATCCAATCAGAATTGCAAGCCGGCAACCTAATCGAGCAAGACCGGCAGCGCATCCAGCGTAGTGCCGAAGCCTTGCAAATGAAATTGACACATGCGTTTTGAGAATATCAACAGGTAATAAGCTATTGGTTTCATTATTGCCTTGATCCCACCTGTGCTCATGGCTTACGCTCAGTACGGCCTGGAGACCGCGTTGATTGTCCTGGTCGGAAATATATTGATTAACGGCGGTGTGCAGAACTTCATCCAACCCAAGCTCATGGGGCAGCGGTTGAAAATCTCAC
>JAGDMX010000190.1 GCA_017860725.1 Chloroflexota bacterium
TGCCAGCACGCCTTCCGCTCCCATCTCCAACACGCCCGGTACCAATTTGCGCAGCGAGCCAAGCGGGTCGCTATGGCGCCATTTACCATCCATGCCTATGGCTTGAGGTGCTGCCAGCATCACCAAAGGTGGGATATTGCAGCCCCTCAAAATCTCCAACATCCTGGGCGTCGTAACGGCAAGCGGTGATCCATCCTCCTCCTCCAGGAAGATATTCAAGCTCATGCCTTCTGGGCGGACGCGCATTGCCGCCGGGCAGACCAGGTACAACACATCTACGCCATCGCACAGGGCATCCTGTAGCCGGTCAGGCGTAACCGGTGCATCGCCGAAGGGTGGACCAACTAACAGCCGGTTTTGGAATGCTTCGAGCGCCCGGCTCGCCAGGTCGATCTCCTGCTGGGCGTTGACGGTCCCCGCAATCTGCCCTACCGTCCAAGGCGCGTGCCCCGCTAAATCTTTTGGGCAACTGATGGCCGTCAATGCTCGGCCGGTCGGCGCTTTCAGTGGCAGCCTATTCCAGGTTGGGGAGTGAATCAGGCGGATCAAGCGGGTATCCATTTGGCTCAGCAGCCAGCGCCCATCCTGCGGATCACGCAGGGTCTCCCAGCGCAAGCCGGCCAGCTTGACATTGGAAGGATCGATCTTGAGCAACAGGCGTAGAGGCAACCCAGCGGCGCGGGCTTGCAGGCGAGCCTGGATAAAGTAATCGCGCCGGTCGGGGTCGCCAAACAGCGCCTGGGTTAAGTCTGCGCCGTAGGAATCCGGATCGGGAAATAGCACTTGCAGGCGCTCGAAATCAAGCTGCAGCCGACTGCGCAGCGGCAACAATGGCATCTTTCCGCCGGGGGCGTGAAACTGCAGCTCTAGGTGATAGCTATCGAAATCCAAGCGTGAGAGTTGTATCTCCAGGTCGTACGTCGTGGTCATCGCGCCTCCGATCTTCCACGGGCACAGCCAGGATGAACAGACTGGCAGACCCGTAGAAACTGAACGGACGCGACCCCCTGTCGCATGGGTTACTGGTTTGATTATACCATTCTGGATTAAGCATCAACTCAAACTTATACTTAGCATATTATGATCGAGAGCAAGCCGGCGACTTGCAAAATCTCCTGCCATTACTGACCCGTCATGACGATCCGTTCACCACGACTTCATTCACCCAAAAGACCGCTCTAACCTTGAGCAATTCGCAATCTGTTGTATACTATCTAAAGTTCAGGAATTTAACCAACTTTCTCCTATCCGCTCGCAATGCGCCGATTACCAACCAAATAGCATTTCCCTGTCGTGAACGTCCTTCAGGAGGTGAGATATGCAGGTGAACCAGCATAACGGCTATTCCCGGGCTTTCAGCCAACCTGCCAATAGGCCATCTTACCCATCAAGGGTACGCAGGCTCGCGGGATTCACCCAACTCGTGTTGTTGATATTTATACTCAGCCAGATCATCCCACTGCCGGCTAGCCTCGCCCACGCTGCCGACCTCTCCGGCGACAAGCAAGTTAGGTTGGGAGGTGAAACCGGAGCCTCCAACCTGATCTCCGATCCGCGTGCCCTGCCGCCTGATATGGTAGGGCTTGTGGAAATCGTTGAACGCCGCACGCCTAACAGTGCCACCTTCCAATATCAAAACGGGGCTTATACCACACTGATCAGCAACGAAGCCATACATTATCAGGATGACCAGGGTAACTGGCAAATCCTGGACGTTGCCTTCCGCCCCTACGAAGACAGCTATGTCGTCGAGAGCAACAGCCTGCACGGCCGGGCTGGCCGCAGGCAGGCCTGGCTATCGGCTGTCGTCGGCGAGACTGCCTTGAGCTGGCAGGCCGATACCCTGGGCACTGTCTCCACCGATAATAAATACCAACCACTTGCGAGAGCCTTACCGGGCGAGAGCGCCACAGCCCACATACTGGACGATGACCGCACCTTGCTGTACTCCGGCGGTTGGGACCTGCCCTGGATTACGGAAAAGATCACCAGCGCCCCGCACAGCCTGGAGCACTCGGTACTCCTAAGTCAACCATTACCTGTTACGGACACCCCTGATTATCTGGAGCTGCAAGCCAGCCTGGAGCTGCTCCCCGGTAGCGAGCTACTAACGGATGGACAGCCATTCCAAGGAGAAACCTCAGCTCAAACACTAACCGTCCTGGATACAAATGGTGTCGGAACGTTAGCCTTCGAGCCAATCCAGGCATTCGAGCAAAACCATCGAGAAAATGCAGTCCGGGGAGAGTATCTGGTGCGCCCCGGTGAAGAATCCGGCAGCTATCGCGTGAGCCTGCGCTTCCCGTGGAGCTGGCTGACCGATCCTGCCCGCGAATATCCATTGGTGCTCGACCCCACCATGAAGGTGCTTAAAAGCACCGGTTACGCCGACGGCATGGCCTGGGTGCGCAATACCGGCGACCTGGCGTATACCCTGGGTGGCATCCGCCTGGGCGCGTACCTGCCCGACTGGAACACTCAGACACGTGGCTATGTCCAGTTCAATAGCCTGCCGGCTATGCTGACCAACACGGCTCCCCCACTCAAAATCACCAAGGCGACGCTGGAAGTCGAGCCGATCTTACCGGCAGCCGCTATGCCACTGTACTCCAATTCTCCGGTCGATTGGGAGCACGAGATCATCCAGCGCAAGACCGAGCTGTATTATGTCGGCGCCTGCCCAAACCCGAACGATCCGGCTTGCATGAATGATTTTTCCATCCAGGACAACCGCCTTTCCAATTCTGGTTCCTATAAATGGAACAACGCACCTGACGGAACGTGGATTGCCACCAAGCCACTGTCTGCCGGGCCAGCCTCTGCCGATGGCAAGAGCGAGACCACCGTCACCGAATGGGACGTCACCAGCCAGATCCAAGGCTGGTACAGCGCCTGGTTTTCCGCCCCCGGTACCCGTCCCGGTCCGGTGTTTCGCCTGAACTTCGTGGACTCTTGCCCGGTCGTCGGACCGTATTATTTTGGCTTCGACTCGCAAGGCAAACTCAACACATCCTACCAGTTCGTGCCATACTGCCTGTGGTTCGACCTGCCGCCCGGCAGCATTCGGCTGCGCCTGGATTACGACGAGCTGCCGCTGGTCGTTGGCGATAACCTGCTCAACGAGCCGTCCGTGCCCAGTTATCTGGAAAACATCTTCGAAGACACCGCCCATCAGTACGACCTGGCGATTCCCGCCGGCTTGCCACGCTGGCGGGCCGTAGCGGTACGCGGCAACCACGGCTTCCCCGATCTTGATCCCGGCCTGCCGACACGAACTGGCTTGAAGCTCTACGATTATGGCGTCAGCACCCCCGAACAGCTTGCCGCTGCCGCCGCCCAAAAGCCGGATCAGACTTCCTTCATCATGATTGATGACCACCACCCCAGCACGATTAGTGCGGCGAACTTAAAAGTCGACGTAACCGCTTCGAATGAGAATGACTATGCCACCGACCTGCAGCGAAACTATCGCATTGAATATCAGCAGGCTTCCCCGGCGACAACTACCTACGGCGTCTGGAGCCCGGTTTCCATCCTGGTCGATTCCGATCATCTGATCGGTCTTCGCGAAGTTCAGTTCAATCAAGGGGATAACGTATTGATCAAGGTTTCCACACCCATTACGGTGGAGGTCGCCCTGGTCGAGCCGGCTGCCGGCAGCCTGAAAAAAGACGCCGTCTTCGGCAGCAACGATACCCGCATCAATCGTAATTTTCAGCCTGCAACCGCCGAAGAGCGCACTATGATGATTGGCAGCCTACCTGTCTCCGGCTCTTATGCCCTGCTGGCCATTAACCAGGGACCTCCGATCTCAGCCGAAGAACCAGGAATGCCGCTGGGATACACCGCCTACTTCGAGATCTTGGCCTGCCCAAAAGGTGCCATCCCAACCAAGAAATGGGGCTGCCAGCCGCTCCGGCTGCCCGATAGTAGCGTCCCCCTGTCAATGCCAATGCCGATCGCCGGCGGCGGCAGCCTTACAATCTACAGTGAGGGAGGGTTCACCGGTTCGGGTGACAACTGGTGTACGACCAACGAAGGCAGCGGTGCGCCGATCATCCAGTCATCCATCTCGACGACCATCAATGTCTGGGCTTTTGTCGCCCAGGGCTCGATTTGCCGCTCCGGTAATTCTCTGTACACGACCCCTGACAGTGGAGTAGGATTGCTGGTCCCCGTCCAAAACTTCAATCCCGCTGACAAACGCGGGAAATTTTCACCGACCTTTATCTATGGAGACACTGGATTCTGGCCTGTGCCAGGCGGCTACCCCGACGGTCAGGTACAGCTTGACTTCTCGGGCAGGCTGGTACCACTGGTCAACACCCGCCGCAACATTCAGCCCTTCGACGAGTACTGGCAAAACGAGTTCGCCCCGTTCTCGGCATTCGACTTCATCGTCACCGCCGAGATGAAAGCCAAAGGGGATGGGCTGCTCTCTGCCCAGGTGACGGTGGAAACCGACCAACCCTCCATCCCGGTCTCCTGGCAGGTACCTTGGGAGCTGTATCCCAACCAGGATACCAACGCCAGTGGCGCCCCGCAGTACTCGTTCGTAGTATTCCAGAGTCAGCAGAATCCTCTGCCCATGCCACTCTCAATGGCCAGCCTGTTCGTGCGGGTGATCAGCAATAACATAGCCGACGGTATTATGAACCTGCTTGACACGCAGTTGAAAGCAGTCGGACCCTCAGCCTTTCAATTGCGCGCCAACTCCGCCCGCATCACCAGCGACCCCTTGCTGGGCGGTGCCACCACCCCCGTCCAGGCGGTCATCCAGCCGCCCGGCCTGCCGCGCCAGCCGCAAAATGAGCAATCCTGCTCGGAAGGTGGCACCGCTACCAGCTGCTTCGACATTCGCCGCCCGTCGCCGGATTATGAGTTCCTCAACGGCGGTGGTGAGAAGGTCGTCCAACCCTGGCTACTGCCCGACTTGCATATCGAAGACACTACCGGCTCGGTGCTTCTCAGCCAGCCTGGCCGGCTGATGGCTTTCAGTGCCGACCACCCTGGCAGCGCCAACGCCATGGGTCAAACCTTCAGCTTCGACACCTGGGAGGCGACCGTCATCGTCGATCAAAAAGCCTGCGCCCCTGGCGGCCCGACCGTCACGGTCGTCACCGGCCAGGGTTACATTGCCCTGCCAACTCTCGGTGGAGATGGCAGTGGCGCTCCTCCCTGGGTGAAAGTAGGTTTTAAGTTATGCCAAACCAACCTGCAGGAAGCCACACTCACTCTGGAAGTTCCACCAGCCGGCATCCCGGTAGGCAGCACCGGCTTTGGCGTGTACCTGATCGGCGGGAAGGTCACCATCGGCCCTGACTATACGCAAATACATATCGAAGTCGGCTTCCAAACACTCGACAAATTCACCCTCACCGATGGCAAGGGCACTGTCACCATCAACACCGATGGCTTGTTTTCCCTGCAAGCAAAAGGGAAGCTGGTCGGAGTGGTGGATGCCGAGAAGCTGTTGCTACAGGTATCCTGGGATCCGCTCGATGTGCTCTTCGAAGGGCAGGTATCCTATAAAAGCCTGCTATTCGGTGACGTCTACCTGCACGGTTGGATCGGGCAGGGTTGGCAGAATAAATATAGCTGGCTACCGGATAACAGCGATTTTCACTTCACTGGCAGCATCCAGGGTACAGTCAAGATTCACAAGGGGGATCTGATTGACAAGAAATATTTCAAGCTGCCGCCCTTCTCCG
>JAGDMX010000191.1 GCA_017860725.1 Chloroflexota bacterium
GTAATCAGCCGGGATGTAGATGGAACACAGGTCAATTCCTATTACCTGCCGGATACCTCGCGAGCAGGCCAGATGGCACTGGATATTACTGCCGACTCTCTGAGCACCTTCAACAAACGCTTTGGTGCCTATCCTTACAAAGAACTCGATGTAGTCCAGGCGCCCATGCAAAATGCCGGCGGAGTCGAATACCCAGGGATCTTCCTGGTAGCTGATTTCCTTTTCAAAGAACCCGAACGCCCGAATTTCACCATTGCCACCGCTCACGAAACTGCCCATCAGTGGTGGTACAACCTGGTTGGCAACGATGTCTTTGAAGACCCCTGGCTGGATGAAGGCCTGACTACTTATTCCTCCAGCTTGTATTATGGAGATCACAAAGGTCAAGAGTGGGTACAGGGGCTGGTCGATTATTGGGATGAGCGCTACCAGGGCCTGATCGATGAAAAAAAGGATCAGCCGGTCGCCGAGTCCCTGGCATTTTTTGAAAACCTGAATGCACCGGATGTCTATGGTGGTGTCGTATATTCAAAAGGAGGTCTGTTCTTCCACCGCCTGCGCCAGGAGATTGGCGATGAGGCCTTCTTCCAGGCGCTGCAGGATTACTATCAAAGCTTCCAGTATCGCATCGCCCGCCCAGCAGATCTGCTAAATGCATTTGAAGTTGCGGCCGGTCGTTCGCTGGATGAATTTTACCAGGAGTGGTTGGGCATAACCACTCCTTAGAGGCCAAAACCTGATGAGGCGTTTAATCACTCGAACTCTCACTCTGATACTGGCCTGGGGGCTGCTGGCGGCGTGCTCGACAGGACAGGCGGTAACGAATCCGCCACCAACAGAATCGCCGACGATCGGCTCAGTATCGGCCCTAATACAACCAGCGACCTTGCCCCCAACGGCACGCCCGACCAGCACACTGCTGGCAGTGGCGGCTCATTCCACCGCGGCTCCACCTCCGATTTCACCCACACCATCCCCCATCCCGGCTCTGCGCCTGGCGGTACTGGGTGACTATGGCCTGGCCGGGCAACCTGAAGCAGATGTCGCCAGCCTGATATTGGGCTGGCAGCCGGACTATATCCTGACAACCGGGGATAACAACTACCCGGACGGCGAACAGGAGACGATCGACGAAAATATCGGCCAGTATTACCACAGTTACATAGCCCCTTATGTAGGGAGCTACGGCCAGGGCGGTGAAGTTAACCGCTTTTTTCCCACCCTCGGCAATCACGATTGGAATACCAATCAAGCTCAGCCTTACCTGGATTATTTCGCCCTGCCTGGCAACGAACGTTATTATGATATTCTCCTGGGACCGGTACATATTTTTGCAGTGGACAGCGACTCGCGCGAACCCGATGGCGTATCGCGCATCTCTCTCCAGGCAGTCTGGCTGCAGGATGCCTTATCCGCCTCAACCGCGCCCTGGAAGCTGGTCATCATGCATCATCCCCCCTTCTCTTCCGGCTACCATGGACCAGTGGATTGGATGCGCTGGCCGTTCGCTGAATGGGGTGCGGATGCTGTCCTGGCAGGCCACGACCACACCTACGAGCGCTTATTAATTGATAGCATCCCCTACTTTGTTAATGGATTAGGAGGTGGCCCGATTTATGCCTTTGTTTTTATCGACGAAGCCAGCCAGGCGCGTTACAACGACGACCACGGGGCAATGCTGATCACGGCTGACACACAACAAATCACCTTCCAGTTTATGAACCGGCGTGGCGAGTTAATCGATAGCTATTCGATCAGCAAATAGATTACATCAGTTCGGGATAAGGGAAAAGGGGTGTTATGGGTTTATATCCCGAATTCACGTTGATACGTTGAATTGATTACGGGGATGGCGTTACAACCTCCGAGGGCGGAAGCTCCCAGAAAGCCAGATTATCGTACCTGACCGTCAAGATCTCATTTAAGGCCCCACCCTGTACAGCCAGGCCGATTAAACCCGGGCCTGTAAACGTGTTGTCCTCCACCTCGACCAGAAACTCGCCATTGATATATAGCCGATAGCGGTTGCCATCTGCCAACACCCCCAATCGATTTTCTCTCGTCGGCCAGGCCAGCTCAGGATCGATTTCTTCATCGATGAGGGTCGTTTTCGAACCCTCCTGTCCATCCCAGGCCGTCATCAGATAATGAACTGTGCAGTTTAGCGTGAATAGATATCCGGAAGACGATTCCGGGCCGCGGAAATACAGACCAAACTCACCTCCGTATAGACAGTCAGAGGGGTCCATGGTTACTTCCAGGTAAAAGTTTTGAATTTCAGGCTTTGTGACTAACCAGCAAAGCTTGTTGGATAGCGCCGTCATCACCATCACCCCACCTTCGATACTGGTGTCAAAGCACGCAGTATCCATCAGCGCCCAGTTATCTGCGGAGTCGAAGGTTTCGATCCAATCCGGTTCCCCCAAAGCCTGGGCAGGGTCGCCCACCAGTGCAGTCGGTGTGAGCTGCTGAGTGGGGGTCGCAGTGGGAGGGACAGGAGTGGCTGTTGGTGAAGGTTGTAGCGTTTTAGTTGGGGTCGCAGGTAGGGGCGTTTCGGTCGCCGGAGAGTCCGTTGGTGAGGCAGCCACGGTTGCTGTTGGAGGTTCCAGTGTGCTGGTGGGGGTAGTCACTTCCTCCACCGAGCATCCACTTATCAGAATTGTTGCAGTCAGGAGCAGGGCGTTTACAGATCGGACGTGATGTGACTCCCACCAACGGATCATGGAGGATACTCCTTAGAGGAAATATTTGGTCGAATTTGTATATTATAAATTAAAAAATCAAAGAGCCGGAGTAGTAACCTTCCGGCTCCTCGTAATTTCGATATTCTCTAGCCCGCTATGCAGGCCATTCTGGCTGGAAAATCTCGAGACCAGGAAGCCTAGGGGATATAAAGCTTCTGACCAGGATAGATCACGTTCGGGTTGGAGCCGATTGTGGCCTTGTTCGAGTAATAAATCTTGTTGACATTGGAGGAAGAGGCACTTCCGTAATACGTCTTGGCAATCGTGCTCAGGCTATCACCCGACTTGACCGTGTAGCAGGAGGCACCAACCTGCAGGTTTGTTCGAACGTTCATTAGTAAATCTCCTTGTGTAAAAGTAATCTGTGAATCTAGCTGAACAATCCGGTGACGGCATTCCATGTCGAAGTCGCCGCGTTGCCAACGCTACCGACGACATCGTTCGCTTGGTTATTGGCGGCAGAGACAAATCCGGTTACATAGTCGACCGACTGTTGGACGAACGCGGTGGCGTCGTTAATCAGGTTACCAGCTTTTAAGTCTGTTTGTACCTTCATGCTAATATCCTCGATCGATCATCCACAATTGCCGCTCATATCCGGGTAATAGACTCCATTTACATACCCGCCACCGCTCGGAGGAGGTGGAGTGGTGCCGCCACAATAGCCGCTCATATCGGAATAGCACACACCATTGACATAACCACCCGTACAAGTTGAGGGAGGCGGTGGTGTTGGCTGGCTAGTCGGCCACCACAGCCCTGCTGGCGGGGTGGTGCTGCTGCTCTTGGCGTACTGCTCCATCATCTCAGCTTGCTGCTTCCACCAATCCCTCTGAGCATCACATTCTGAGTACGTCATTCCTGCGTGAACATCGGTTCGAATTTTCATCTGTATAACTCCTGCGCTTGTGATTATACGCTCTTGTATTTGGCCTGCTCGTACCACTTGTAGTACTCGTTCTGCCAGTAGCTCAGGTTCTGCATGCAGGATTCCACGCTCTCACCGCCGCGCACGTTGGTGCGGACATGCAGTTGTGGAACATGCTCAGGCGTCTTGGCCACCATTGGGTTTGCGTTCTTATTCTCTTTCATCACATCTTTACTCCTGGGGTCTTTGAATATTGATGTATACATCTCTGAAACGATCCTGTTTCAGTTCCAATATCGTTACCTAAATATTAACAAAGAAACAGTTTATTTTCAAGAGTAATATGTCGGTGAAACGGCGTTTATCACCTAAGTCATTTGTCGGATTTTTCCACAAATTCGCACATTTTCTATCGGAAATTCGCCCTTGACATGAAAAACCGGGCTGTGGTAAACTTGCAAAGTACTTAATCTGATTCTAACGAAAGGAAGCCACTTCGATGCATACAATCACCGTTTATATCATCAGGCTGCGCGTTGCCGCCGGTAGCGGTGATTTCGCTATGCCTTATCGGAGTGCGCCTACTGATCGGTAGAGTTTTTATCAGGTAATTTTGACGGCCACAGGTGCATTCCGACCCCGTGGCCGTTTTGTTTTATCAGCCGCCTTCACTGGCCACGGGGTAAAGCGAGTGGCTGGTTTCCAAGCATGGAGGCTAATATGTCTGACGCAGTTGTTGTTATCGATGCCTACAAAAAATTTGGGAAAGTGCATCAATCCCTCTGGAAAACCGTTGTGCATTCTAATGGTGCCAATGGGAAATCTAATGGCAGTAAGCAGGCCAATAGTGATAAGCCGCCTGTGGTCGCTGTCGATCACGTTTCTTTTATTGTAAAACAGGGTGAGATTTTTGGCGTGCTGGGACCGAATGGCTCCGGTAAATCGACTCTCATCCGCTTGCTGGCAACATTGCTCATACCCGATGGTGGGGCGATCCAGGTATTTGGCTATGACGTAGCCCGCCAGCCCATGCAGGTGCAGCGATTGATCAATCGTGTCTCAGTAGAAGCAAGCTTCTTCAAGAAGCTATCTCCAATGGAGAATCTTCTATACGGTGCCAGGCTATACGGCATGAGCGGAGCAGAGACCCGCCGTCAGGTGACTGAAATCTTAACCCGCCTGGGTCTCGAGCGGCGCTCGATTAACCAGCCGATGGAAGAGATGTCGCGCGGGATGCAGCAGAAAGTCGCCATTGCGCGTGCCTTGCTTTCCAAGCCGCGCCTGCTCTTGCTGGATGAGCCCACGACCGGGCTCGACCCACGCTCCAAGCGCGAAGTGCAGGCTGTCGTGCGCGAGTTGCGCGATCAGTTTGGCACAACCATTCTGCTCACCACGCATGACATGGTGGAGGCGGAGAATCTGTGCGACCGGATCGCCATTATCGAGTCTGGAAAGATCGTAGCGCTGGACACACCAGCCGCCCTGAAGCTGTTGATCTCGCGCAACGGGCACGAGCCATCATTGGAAGATGTATTTTTGGAGCTAACCGGAAAGCAATTGGTCAGCGAAACGGACGTCGCATGAATCTTACCGGCAGCGTGGCACTTAAACATCCCACCCTGCTAATTCAATGTGAATTCGGGATAAAAGGATTTTGGGTTTATGGGCGGCTCCGCCGCCCATAAACCCAAAACACCTCTTTTTTCCTTATCCCGGACTGACGTAATTTACACTCTTGAGAGGATGACATGGATATTCACAAGCAGCTATTTGTTGGGCCATCCGTTTGCCTTGGCCCCATCGACCACGAAAAAGATCCACCCATCATGTCGCAGTGGACACATGACCCGGAATACCTGCGCCTGGTAGATATCAAGCCAGCCTACCCAATTTCCGCCGGTCAGATTAAGAAGAAGCTCGAGGCGCTTGAGAAGGAAATTGAAGAGAGTAAAAATCTTTATTATTTCACCATCCGCAGTAAAGAGGATGATCGCCTGCTGGGTTTTGCTACCATCCGCTGGATCGAGTGGACGCACGGCACCGGCTGGATCCGGCTGGGGATCGGGAATTCCCAGGATTGGCACAAGGGAT
>JAGDMX010000192.1 GCA_017860725.1 Chloroflexota bacterium
CAGCCTCATGTTTCTGGTATTTTTTCAGCTTCTCACGGATTTTACCGCCGGGATTTATGCTTTCGCGTTATTAGGAACTGGAATCCCTGTTGAAATCGCGGCATTCTTGCTGCTCTTCTCGCCAGCTATTTTGCTGGTAGGTGGGAAAGTATTAAAGGGTAAATCTCTGGTTGTGGCTGGCGAGCTGGTATTGATTTGCCGGGTGATTGAGCCGATGCTGGGCACGCGCAGCCGGATGCTAGTTGCCGGGTTGGGGGCAGCCATCCTGCTGGTTTTCTTTCCGTCTCTAATCTGGAATAAACGCACGCGCCTTGCGGGTCAGAGTGGTCTATTTCTGACCGCTGGCTTGGCAGGGAGCGTAGGATTGTCAATCATGCTCCGCTCGCTGAATTCGAGCGTCGATTTGTCTTTGGATGGTGTCAATATCTGGGTAGGCTGGCTGCTGGCTGCGATAGCCGCGTTGCTGTTGGCCATCCTGCTGCCTGTCAAACCGACAGCGGAGGCATCCAGTGAGCCAGCCAATCCCGCTGAGCAGCCGCCAGGGTCTCGGGGTAGAGTGGTTGGCCTATGCCTGGGCCTGGTGGGCGTGCTGCTTGCCTTTTATTATGCTTTTACTAGCCCGGCAGTGATCGCCCGTTGGGTCGAAGGGAATTACTTCTGGATCATCCTGATCGCAGGTGGCAGCCTGGCATTATTTGGGATCCTTTTTGTTTGGAGACCGGCGCGGTTTACCGGCATCTCGCCTCTGGTCTTGCTGGCCTATAATCTGTTATTCCTGATTTCCTTGCTCCTGACCATTTCACCTCACCAACTGAGCTTTCCGGTAAACCCGAGCGATTATCCATTCTTTGAGCCATCGGTCAGCCCAATAACTATCCTTCCTCTCGTGCTTACGCTGCTGCTATACCCGGTGCTGATCGTCGACTTCTTGAAGATCGGGCGCGCACTGGCAGCGGCGAATGCCTCCCCCCGATTATTGGGCGCTGGATTTACCCTGGCATCCCTTTACTTACTGCTGATGATCTTCGCCCATGTTTTCACCACGACATATGATTACATCCCTGTGATTGGACCGTTTTTTCGCGACCAGTTCTGGCTGGTGTATCTGGTGGCCGGCTTAGTGCCTGCATTAGCCGTGCTTCTAACCGGGGGGAAGAAGCTATCCTATAATGGTTCAGAGAAGGGGCAAGCCATCCCACCCGCGTTTGCCTGGGGATTATTCCTGGTGACAGCTCTGGCTGGGTTAGGAGTCGTTTTGACTATGGCCAGACCTGATACCCAAACGCAAGGCAGGGAGACTATTAGGGTGATGACCTATAATATCCGTCAAGGCTATTCGGATGCCGGTCTGAAAAACTATGATGGGCAATTGGATCTGATCAGCCAGATTGCTCCGGATATCATTGGATTGCAAGAGTCGGACACGAACCGCATTGCCAATGGCAATTCCGACATCGTGCGCTATTTTGCGGATCGATTGGGGATGTACTCGTATTTCGGGCCAAAAACAGTCACCGGGACATTCGGTATCGCGCTGCTTTCTATCTATCCAATTCAAAACGCCAGGACATTTTACATGTACAGCGAGGGCGAGCAAACCGCAACCATCGAGGCGCAAATCGTTGTGGGCAATAAAGCCTTCAATGTCTACGTCACTCACCTGGGCAATGGTGGGCCAATTGTCCAACAGGAAGCAGTGCTGGAGGTGGTGGGAGACAAGGGCAATGTGATTGCCATGGGGGACTTCAACTTTCGGCCGGACACCGATCAGTACCGGCTTACGACCGAACGCTTACAGGATGCCTGGCTGCTCAAATGGCCAACCGGTGTAGATGATGAGGGCTACAATCCCGATCAACGAATAGACCACATTTTTGTCTCGCCGGGGATGGTAGTCAGAGATATGCAATATTGGACCGGCCCCGAATCGGACCATCCAGCAGCGATTGCTGAGATACTAAGGCAATAATCGAAAAAGCCGGCTGTTCGCTGCAGCCGGCTGATTTTTTATGGAGTTGGCGGTACTTTCAGCAGCGCGCCGACGGCATACCCGGCGAGGGCACTGACTGTGCCGATCAGAGCCATCTCCAGCCCGCTTTTGCCGGGATGTCCGACATAGACGCGAGCCTTATAGGCGCCCACGATAAACAGTACAATGGCGGTCATGATCACCGATAGCAACATGGCTACCTTCACACTCACGAAGGCAAAGGGAATCAAGGGGATCAGGGAGCCAATGATTGCTGAGAAACCCACTACCAAAGCCGAGCGTAGTGCCTGCCCCCGGTCGATGGGGGCAAGCCGGTGTTCTTCGGCCATCATCACTGCCACCCAGACATCTTCGTTGACGGTGATGGTATCGACAATTTTCTCTAGCAGCTCGCCATGAAAACCCTTGCGCTCGTAGATGCTGCGGACTTCGTCCTGCTCCAGCTTGGGGACCTGCTGGATATGCCGGTACTCCCGTTCACGCTCGCTTTCATAGAAATCCGCGTCTGCCAGGGTTGAGGTGTAAGCTACGGCAGCCATCGACACAGACTCGGCGAAGGTTGCTGCCAATCCTGCGACCATCACAACCCAAGTATCGCCAGTTGCCGCTGCGACTCCCAGGATGACTCCCAGTACGTTAACCAGCCCGTCCTGTCCCCCCAGGATAATATCGGAGAGGCCGGACGCTCGCCGGTGAGGATCGGAGTTATGCAAGTGTAGCTCTTCTGTGATTGATACAGGTAATTTTGATATGTTCATGGATTAGTCCAGTGGAAATATGTTTCCGAAGATTTTCCGGTCAGCGGAAGAAAGTTGGGCGATGAGCTCATGACCGAGCCGGCCATGCAGTTTTTGTGTAAATAACTCCATCCAGACGAACTGGCGCACTATATAAACCAGGTTGCGGTTGTTGGTCACCGTAGCGGTCATCTCGTCCTCGGTACCGGCAGCTGATGTGGATTCCACATTGCCGATCAGGCACTTTCTGCCATCCGCCACGATGACCAGTAAATCGGTGAGTTTTTGCAGCTCACTTTCCAGCGATGGATGATGTGCAACCTGCACACGCCCTGGTTGCGGGAAGCTCTTTGGCTCTAAGCTGCTACTGCCTGTCAGCAGCAGGTGCAAGCTGGCTCCGCGCCGGTTGCACTCGACCAGCTGCTCCAGTAGGGTAGCCAGGTCCGCATCATTAATCACCAGCATTAGCTCGGCTCCTGCAGTCTGTATCAAACCCAATGCATACAGGGTTATGGCGCTACGTCCGGTTAAGGACCACAGATGATCCTCTTCAATGGCGTTATAGCGCTTGCGCAGGCTCTCTCGCAGGCTGTCGATCAAGTGGTGCTGTTCTTGCTCATAACGATCCAGCAAGGTGTCGGGTGGGATAGGCCGGTAGAGGGTAGCGCGCCCTTCCTCGGTACGCAGCACTGCGCCGCGGGCGTGCAGACGCCCTAAAGCTTCATAGACCATCGAGCGCGGGATGCCGGCTTTTTTACTTAGCTGGTATCCGGTAGAGGGATATTCAGCCAGTAGCGCCAGGTAGACCTTGCTTTCATATGTGGTGAAACCGATTGACTCCAGCTTAGATATAGGGTCCATAGTAATCCTAAAACTAACTACTAAGTTGAATTCTATATATATATCGGATTCTCGTCAATAACCGGCAGATTAAAATATGCTCACCCTTGCCCCTTTTCTGGCTTTCGATTAGGATTGCGTATATGAGTCTGAATAATAACGGTCGCCGATTGGCTTTTCTGCTGGTGGCGGATGTGATTGTACTGGCTATGGTCACATTGTTCGGCTTTGCCAGCCACGGGTCATTGGGCAGTGCCGGCAGCCGTCTGCTCACGACATTTATTCCTCTGGTGATTGCCTGGTTCCTGGTGGCGCCTTTCTTGGGAGCCTACGATCTGCAAAGGGTCTCGGATTTTCGCCAGCTGTGGCGTCCATTCTGGGCGATGGTGCTCGCCGGACCCATGGCGGCTATGCTGCGCGGCTTTATATTGAATTCCCCGATTTTGCCGATTTTCGTCGTAGTTCTGGGCGGGGTTAGTGCTTTATCCATCCTGATCTGGCGGATGGTTTATGCCTTGATCGCGACGCGCAGGCGGTAACCATGGATGAAGCTGGGCTGATTCGGGATGCACAGAAGGGCGATCTGACCGCCTTCAATCGCTTGGTGCTAGTTTACCAGGACATGGTTTACAACCAGGCATACCGAATGATGGGTGAGGCCGAGTCGGCAGAAGATGCCACTCAGGACGCGTTCATCTCCGCTTATAAAAACATTCGCTCTTACAGGGGCGGTTCGTTTAAGTCCTGGCTGCTGCGGATCGTGACCAATGCCTGCTACGACGAGTTGCGCCGCCGTAAGCGGCGCCCAACACAGCCCCTGGAGCCGATTGATCAAGAAAACAACGAGGAGTTTGAGTCGGCACGCTGGATGGTGGATCCGGGCGAGTCCCCCGAGCAAGCTTTGGAGCGCACCGAGTTGGACCGCGCCCTGCAGCACTGCCTGGAAGATTTACCACCCGATTTTCGGGCTGTGGTGATCCTGGTGGACATCCAGGGCATGGATTACACCGAAGCAGCCGCAGTTGTGAAAACGCCGCTGGGTACGATCAAAAGTCGGCTGGCCAGAGCCCGTCTGCGCCTACGCGACTGCTTGCGGGGGGTGTGGGAACTTTTGCCTGTGGCTTTCCGTCTGAGTGAGGAGAGTGATGTATGAACAGCAATATCTCCCCACAGGATTGGGAAGCCTTATCTGCTTATATCGATAACCAGCTTAGCGTAAATGAACGCTCTCAGCTGGAGCTTCGGCTGGGAACTGATGTGGAGCTGCGGCGCACTTTACAGGAGATGAAGCGCATCAAGGTTACCTTGGGCAATGCGCCACGTCGGCGAGCCCCGCGTAATTTTACGTTGTCGCCAGGAAAAGCCGGCATCCGTCTCTCTTCACCACTTTACCCTACCTTCCGGCTGGCTTCCGTGTTGGCAAGTATCATGTTTGTGCTTGTTTTCCTTGGAGATATGCTGACGGGCATAACGACCGGTGTTCCAATCCTGGCGCAGGTAGCCCGCCAGAGCGCTCCTCAGCTTGAAGAAATGAGCCTGGCTCAGGAAGTTGCGACCGAAGAAGTTGAGCTGCCTGCAGTTATGGAATCTGCTGCCGATGTTGCGGCAACCGAAGCACCTACACCGCCAGAAGCGCTTATGGCGGCGCCAGCAGAGTCGACGCCTCCCCCACCGTCGGCCGAGCTGGGCGTTGAGGGTCAAGCAGCCAAAGCCCTGCCGACCTCCAGCCCAACGCTGACGGAGAGTCCAACCACCACTCCCGAGCCCACGGTCACCCCATTGCTGACGGCGACTGTGGTTGCCGCTGAGCAACCGATCCAGGCCGAGCAGGCAGATGCAGCCGCCAACCAGCAGGAGGGTGAGTCTGTCGGGAGGGCAAGATTCACCTTACCCTACGTCAATTCGTGGATTATATGGGGGTTGGAAGGCCTGCTGCTGGTGATCGCGGTGGGTGCGATGCTGGCTGCACTGCTTACCCGCCGCATGCGTTAAATGACTGCGCATAATCCCCTGATTTCTACATGTCTGGTTTAGATCCGAGCGAAGACTTCCGCTTTTGCCCTCGCTGTTCGTCCGTGCTTGATCGCCTGGAACGTTTTGGCAAACTGCGCCCGGTATGCCCAGATTGCG
>JAGDMX010000032.1 GCA_017860725.1 Chloroflexota bacterium
CGTAAGCCAGTACCTGATGGTTATCCCAAATGACGTTGAATAGCTCTTTATTATTCTTAGCATACTTATATATCAGGGTTAGCACGACCGCTTTTTCGGCGTCAAGCTCGCGCTTGATGGTCTCCCACTCCCGGCGGGTGAGGATCGGGGGGCTGTTTGGATTGTGATCCGGCGTCCGGGTCCACTTGGCTACTTGGAGAAGATTCTCACCAAACAATCCAAAAGTATTCATGGCACGCTTGAATAAATAAAAATGCAATGGTGAGCCGGCCTCGGGAACATCTTCTGCCTGCGGCCTGCGCCCTGACAGGTAACAATCATAAGCCCCTGAGGACATGCCGCCACACAGGCCATAGTTTTCGGATACGATGGGCAGGCTGAGCAATCTTTGAAGCCCATCGGGCAGGTCGAAAGGTGGAAAATTGTTGCGGAACTTAAATCCGAACTCGGAGGGTTTGAACTCCAGCCACTGGTTTTCCGGTAGCCTGAGTTCGGCAGGAGCCCGACGCAGCTTGCGGACATAAGTGTACTCGTGGTCACGCGCCTGATACTTAAAAAACAGATAAGGTGTCTCCTGTGGATCTAAATACTGAACGGTGAACCTTCCGCTGGAATCAGAATTGCACTCACCGATAGTCAGGTTTTGAGCGCTGGCTGTGCCTGGGATTCCGTCAAATACGGACACCTGGGCATGATCGACTGGGATGTCATTGGCAAATATCAAACGGGCGGTAAATTGCTTCGGCATGTTTATGTCTGTAAGAAATGCGTTGCTGGGATTGTTGGAACAAAGATCTCGTCATGGCTACGAGCTGCATGATGCCTTTGAAGCCATAGTCGGAGGCGAGCGGAATTGGGATGTCAAGCCGGCGCAGGTCTACACTACCCTGGTGCGCCTGGAGGAAGGTGGATTGGTGGCCCAAGAATGCCTGGAGCAAGCTGGCGGACCCGAGAAGCGCATCTTTTCTATCACTCCTGCCGGACGCCAGGAGCTATATACCTGGTTTCACACCCCGGTCAAAGCCGAGCACCAGAGAGATGAATTCTTTCTCAAATTGATGCTCAGCCTGGTGACCGGCGAGGCTGACCCCCGGCGCCTGATTTACATTCAACGTGCCAGTCTGTATCAACAGCTGCATGACCTGACGGGGCAGATCTCCGAAGTAGATCCGCATATCGAGTTAGCCCACCTGCTCTTATTAGAGCAGGCCATCATGCACCTGGAAGCCGATCTACGTTGGCTGGAGATGATTGAAGCCCGGTTGGACGAGATCACCCGCCAGCCCATCCCAAAACCGGAGTCCCGCCCACGAGGCAGGCCTCCAAAGGCAAAGTAGTTTGATTGGAACGGGGGAGACGCCCCGATGGATTGGAGGATACGACCATGTCTATTGTGATGATCGATAAATTAACCAAGATTTATGGCCACGGTGAGACTGCCATCACTGCCCTTCGGGAGATCAGTCTGCATATCGAGCCAGGTGAGCTGGTGGCGGTAATGGGCCCTAGTGGTTGTGGTAAATCGACTCTACTGCACCTGATCGGAGGGTTAGATCGCCCGACATCCGGTCGGGTTTTGTTGGATGGCCAGGATTTGGCTGCCCTGGATGATAACCACCTGACTGAAATCCGCCGCCGGAAGGTGGGTTTTGTATTCCAATTCTTTAATCTCATTCCGGTTTTGACTGCCCTGGAAAATGCCGCGCTGCCCTTAATGCTGGATGGGATTAAACCGGCGGAAGCCAAGCAGCGCGCCCAAGAGTGGCTGGAGCGGGTCGGATTAGTAGATCGACTGGAACACCGTCCAGATCAACTATCCGGCGGGCAGCAGCAGCGCGTCGCCATGGCTCGCGCCCTATCCACCGAGCCAGCCTTGATCCTGGCCGATGAGCCCACCGGCAACCTGGATTCACGCGCTGGTGATGAGATCGCCAACTTGCTGCGCCAGATCTCAGACCAGTGGGAGCAGACGATCCTGATGGTGACGCATGATCCGCGCATTGCCGCCTATGCCGACCGGATTGTCTTTCTCAAAGATGGCACTATTGTTGATGAAGCGCACCTGTCTGGTGATGTGAGCAGATCAACGGCAGGTGTAATGGAAAGAATGGAGGGTCTATGAACACCCAATTGACTCTCGCTCTTCGTTACCTGCGCGGGCATAAAACGCGCACCATATTAACGACCCTGTCGATAGTCCTGGGAGTCATGCTGCTGTTTGGTATGAACGGCATGTTACCGGCGATCAAAGAGTCCTTCAGCCAGGGAGTCAAAACCTCCATCAGCCTGGATGAATTGACCGTAACTCGCCTGGCTAACGGGATCTTTGGACAGGAGCAGGTCGCGCTTGTTCGCAATGTTCCGGGTGTGGTTGCGGCGACCGGATCACTGTCACGTAAAGTCATCTTGCCGACAGATATGGCCCCTCAGGATCAGCGTGGTCAGCTGATCACTAATTTGACATTGACGGGATTGGATTTAGATTCTTTCGGTGAGATTAATCCACTGAGTTTATTGGCAGGGCGGAGTCTGCAGCCCGGTGATCGGGCTGTTGCCTTGATCAACCAAAGTCTGGCAGAAAATAGCGGACTGGGGATCGGGGATCACCTGACTCTCCCGACAGCCGATGGCGTAACTCGATTGGAGATCGTTGGTATTGTGGCGGGTTTTGGTGCCCTCAGTGGCGGGGAACCCCTGTATCTCCCATTGGATCTTGCCCAGCAGGTATTAAATCTGCCCGCTCAGATCAATGTCATCGAAGCGATGGTCGCTCCAAGTGAAGATATGGCAATAGTTGGTCAGCGGGTGCTGGAATCCTTGGGGTCTGGCTACCAGCTGGGTGCCGTGGAGACGGGCAGTGAAATCCAGGCGGTACTGGAGTTAGGCGACTTCATTTTCTCCATGTTTGGCATTGTCGCTCTGGTGATGAGTGGCTTTATCATCTTCATCACTTTCCGCACAGTGGTGATGGAGCGACGTCGTGATGTCGGCATGTTACGCGCCTTGGGTGCCTCTCGCCGCACAGTAACCGGCATCTTCCTGTTCGAAAGCCTTCTGCAGGGTGTGATAGGCACCTTTTTGGGATTGATAGCTGGCTACCTGTTCATTAGCTGGATGCTGGC
This sequence comes from Chloroflexota bacterium, assembly GCA_017860725.1. GTDB lineage: Bacteria > Chloroflexota > Anaerolineae > Anaerolineales > UBA4823 > CTSoil-045. Next base: position 3,123 of record JAGDMX010000032.1, read on the forward strand.
AGTTCTCGAGCCAATGTGGCGCGAGCGCCTGGGATTGAGCCTGGGTGGAGCACAATTCTCCCTGGGGATTTTTATTCTGTCAATAACATTAGGTGTTGGCATCTCAGTGCTGGCCGGGCTGTATCCGGCTGTGGTTGCTGGTCGTATGACGCCCATGGACGCTTTGCGACCGGCTATCTCGGTTGAACGAAAAGGCTCTACCCGACGGCGGGCAATCTGGGGGATTGTGATGATCGCAGCATCGATTCTGTGTTTGCTCTCCCGGAATGTAGGCCTGGCCAGCCTGGGTGTGATCCTGTTTATTGCCGGATTAATGGTCCTGCTCCCCTTGCTGGTTCGTCCGGTGACGCGCTTGATCGGGGGGTTGCTGACATTGGCTTTTGCCCGCGAGGGCAATATCGCCCAGGGGAATCTGGTCCGCCAGCCTGAGCGGGCGGCCATTACCGCCTCCGTAATTGCTATCAGCCTAGCAGTTGTATTGGGAGTGACTGGCTTGCTGACTACCCTGACGTACGGTGTGTTTAGTTACATGGATAAAAGCCTGGGGGCGGATTTCTTGTTTATCCCATCTTCGTTTGCCCTGGGCAGCGGCAATGTTGCGGCCGGACCGGGGCTGATCTCGGCAATTCGCCAGGTGCCGGGAGTCGAGGCTGCCACGACCTTGCGCTCAAGCTTTGCCCGATTTGGAGAAACCGATGTCATGGTGATCGGTGTGGATCCACAGACGTATCCGCAGGTCTCTGGGCTGGAGTTCAGCCGGGGTGATGAACAGCTGGCTTATCAGGCTATGGCGCAGGGAAATGTTGTGTTGGCTAATGGCATGCTGGCTACTCAAGGTAAGCTGGAGCTGGGAGATGACATTGAGCTGCTCACACCTGCCGGGATGCGAACCTATACCCTGCAAGGGATCGGTAATGATTACATGAACAGTAAAATCATGACTCTCTATGTCTCTCAGGATTTGCTGGCAAAAGATTTCTTCGAGACAGGCGATGTGCTTCTGATGCTAAACCTGGCTGACAACGCCGATCCGGTTACAGTGCGCGCCGATCTGGACAGGCTGGAAGCTGAGTATCCGGGCTTTACCTTATATGCTGCCCAGGAGTGGAAAGATCGCATGGTTCAGGATGCCCGCACGCGCATGAGTATCACCTACTTGCTGGTAGCCGTCCTGGCGCTGCCATCCCTGATTGGACTGGCGAATACCCTGGGGATCAATGTCCTGGAGCGCACGCGTGAGATTGGTATACTACGGGCTGTTGGTGCCACCCGCCGCCAGGTGCAGCGTATCATCATGGCAGAAAGCCTGCTGCTGGCGGCAATAGGCATCGCTTTCGGAATCCTGGCCGGTTTATGGTTGGGATATGTCATGACAGCGAGCATGGCGCTGGTTGGCTATGACCTGGCGTATTTCTTCCCCTGGAGTGGGATTCTGCTGGCGGTTGCTGTTGGCTTGCTAATTGCGGTGTTGGCAGCGCTGCACCCTGCTCGCCAGGCATCCAAGCTGCAGATCATCACTGCCCTGCAATACGAATAAATACGTGCGCGCGGCGGGATTGAGCACTTATAAAGCTCAATCCCGCTTTTTTATTTTAAAACAGTAGAACCCTCGGCTATAATCCACGCGACACTTTTAGTTATCGACCGTATATATGTGTAGAAATGACCGAGAATGAGTTTACCGCCCTTCAGGGGCACGCTTTTATTGCCTTGACAACCTACCGCAAGAGCGGCGAAGGTGTCGTGACTCCGGTGTGGTTTGTCCAAAATGATGGTAAGCTATATGTCACAACCTCTGACACTAGCGGTAAGGTTAAACGCCTGCGCAGAAACCCGCAGGTGAAACTGGCACCCAGTGATTTTTCAGGAAAGCCGCTCGGCCCGCAGATCAATGGTAGTGTGCATTTCCCCTCCGAGGCAGAGTGGGATGCACTCCGCGATCTTTTTTTAGCTAAATACGGCATGCAGTTCCGCTTTTTCAGCTACACATGGCGCCTGCGTGGGCAAAATTCGAATATTTATCTTGAGATCTCCCCTTCAACGGGAGAACCATCCAATGAGCAAGGAAAGACTGATAATAAGGAGAATTTCAATGAGTGATGAAACCCCCACAACCCCACCATCTGAGCCATCCCCGGGCACATCGGAATCCTGGAAGGAGGTTGGCAAGCTGTTTGCAGCCTTAGGTAAAAGTGTCGGTGAAGCCATTCAGGCCGTGTGGAGCAACGAGCAAACCCAACGGCAGGTGAAGGAAGTCAAAGCTGGCCTGGAGACCATGGTCAGTGAGGTCAACACAGCCGTAAACAAAGTCACCAGCACGCCGGAAGCCCAGAAGATTAAGGGTGAAGCCGTTAAAGCTGCCCAATCGGCCAAAGCTGCCGGCGAACAGACGGTACAAGAGGTCCGGCCGCAGTTGATCACAGCGTTGCGCACACTGAACGACGAGATGCAAAAGCTCATCGATCGCCTGGAGGCCGAGCCGTCCCCAGCCCCGGAGACACCGCCGGATGAACCACCGGCTGAGCCGCCGATGACCGCCTAAATGCGGCGGACTCTAGCATTCGTTCTGGGGGGTGGCGGGGCGCGCGGCGCGCTGCAGGTCGGAGCGTTGCGCGCCTTGCTGGAGTCTGGCTACCATCCAGACCTGCTGGTTGGCACATCAATTGGTGCGGTGAACGCCAGTTTTCTGGCGATTCACGGGGTCAGTCTTAAGACCATCGATACGCTGGTGGAGGCTTGGTACGATGCTGCCGCCGCCGAGCTGCTGCCCCAAAACTACTTATGGTTGATCCTGCGTTCGATCCTGAACCGCCCGACGATCGATCCATACCACCGCATGAGGGAATTTTTTCTATCGCATGGCTTGACAACAGAGATGCGGTTTGGAGATATCGCGGGCGTACGGTTAGCGCTGGTGGCTACCGATCTAAATAACGGTTGCCCGCATGTGTACGGCCAGGATCCAGATCAGCTTGTCCTGGAAGGCCTGTTGGCTTCTACGGCGCTGCCACCGTGGATACGACCGATCGAGCTGAACGGTCATACGCTAATGGACGGCGGGCTGGTCAGCACACTGCCAGTTGAACCTGCCTTGCGGTTGGGCGCTAATGAGATCATCGCGCTGGATTTAATCGACCCGCGTGGCACAACAGCAGAATCTTTTCAGATTGGCTCGTTTATGGGTAAGCTAATTTACAGTGTCGAGCAGCGCAACTCTGACCTGGAGGTGGCATTAGCCCAGGCCAAACGGGTGCCGGTTCACCGGATTTGCCTGCGCTGGGACGAGCAAATTCCGGTATGGGATTTTGAGCATACAGACACGCTGATCGCGCATGGTGAGGCAATCGCTCGCCTGGAAATTGCCACATGGCAATCGCCCCGCAAGGCCTGGTGGTCCCGTTGGCTGGGGCTTGATGATCGCAGCAAGACTTCTCGCCTAAAGAAGGAGGATTGAAGTAATGAGTATTGGACCCGTTGAGGTTGGAATCCTGATTGTTATGGTCCTGTGTTCTCTGGTCGTACCCATCGTTGTTATGGTGGCTTTTATTTCATTATTCCGCCGCCAGGATAAGCTGGAGCAGGAGCTGCGCCAGATGCAGTCAAATATCATTCCTGATGAGGAGAATCCGCCTGGCTCGATTTGAGCACGATCTCCCCGTCACGAATTTTTTCGTACATGTGTTTGTCGTGCAACAGAGGCCGCCAGGCATAGATCAATAAATCGGCCGGATTCCATAACGTGACCCAGGTAAATACCCCCAGGCCAGCAGCAAGATAGCTTTTCACAGTGTCGGTCAGATAGGGTATTAAAAAGATTAGCACACCAATCCCGATGATAATTAATAACACAGGGATGCTGGTAACGAGTGACCGCCTGCCCTCCAGCCGCACTTCCGCAATCTGGCGCGTGTTTTCGGCGATTTGATAATCGCAGTAGCGCTTAATCGCCTCGATCGTTTTCCGACGTAAATCGTCATTCACCCCCTCGGCATCCAGAGAGATTGTCAGGTGTACCGTCTGATACCTCAAGCGCTGCAGGTGAAGGTAATTCGCGACTTCATCGAGCCCGGATACATAGCGGCTGGTCGGATCCCACGGGTCCGCCAAGGGCTCAGCAAACAACTCATCAAGTGTGTGCAGCTTGAGATGATATTCAATTTCGTTGTTCTCCGTCATATAAAGCTCCTAAAATGTCAAATGGGGATCGTCGGATGAGCAGCGATCTGGATGCCGTGTTTATCCGCCCAGGCTTCCACGCCGTGCCAGAAAGCATCACAAACCGGGAATATGATTTCCGAATCGCTTAGATCGCCCGCTATCACCAGCTGGCATAGCTCGGGTAAGCCATTCGGCTTACCCGGTAACTCAAGCACCTCGGTGAACATTCGGCTGGCAGAGTGGAACAGGTGGCGCTCAGCCAGGCCAACCAGCAGCGCCCCACGCACGGCCAGCTCGGTGGTAAACCAGGTCACCGGGGCGTGCATCCCGGTTACCCGGCAATTTCGCAGCTTACCGATCAGCTCGTAAATTTCTCCAACCACCAGGTCGTGCAGCGCAGTCCGGTAAACCTGCTCCGGCTGAGAAAATACTAATTCTCCCAGCCGGGCGAATAAGTCCTGCGGGTCGTAAACCGGCATCACCTGGGTATAAGCCCGCTGGGTCAGCGCCCAATCTCCTTCGACCCGGGCTGCCATTTCCTGGATAACGTCCCAGGAATAGACATCGACCTCAGCTTTCCAGGGCCCTGCCGACCATTCGTAATTGGTTTCGACCCCGTTGCCACGCAGGATGCAGTGCATCTCGATATCCGAAAAAGGCCCATCCTCCTCACGGGCGACGGAGCCGTATACTCCCAGCGCCAGCAGCTCGGCGCCGTAGTGAGCGTGCAGGCGGGCGCTGATTTGGTCAACCAACTTGCGCCGCTGCTCACGAGTTAGAGGCTGCGGACCACCGATCATAAGTTGATCAGGGGCAGGCCGTAGATTTCGTCCGGCGCCAGGATCATGGGGAATTGCGGACGTAACAGGCGGCGCATTTGATCGCATTCATGGCATGCGTCGGCATACTGCGCGGCATGCGGTAGATTGTAACGGCGGGCTAGCTCGGCTGGCCCGCCTGCCAGCAAAGGCGCGACAATCGGGTGGCTGTGCGGGTCATAACGATTGACAATCTCGCTCAGTGGCTGCTGGAACATATTACCGATCACGATCCCCTGGCAGATGAACAGGTTGCCAAACGGGTCAACATGCAGGCGGCCGGGATCGATCAGGTCTTCGTACGGGCAGGTGGTGTAGCTGTCCCAGGCTGCGTGCGGCACCTTATGCACCAACCGCTCCGCCGCTCTCCCGCGGTACATGACGCCTGACTCGCCAGGCGGTAGTTGCCCCTGCGCAGTGGGTGCATTCTCACCATCTGGCTGAGCGACCTCAATTGTGCCGACCGGGATGTTGAGCTGTTGGGCTGCAGCCACTGCGTGCTTCGATTGCCGGCTGATCGCCTCGCTATAATGATACAGGTCGCTGCTGACCGAGAGATCCTGAATCCGGCCTGCGAACGGCTCCAGCCAGAACAAGGCATCCTCGTAGCTGGTCGCCCAGTAACCGTTAGAGACGATGCCCACCTGAAATCCCATCCGCCAGGCTTCCTCTACACTGCGTACCAATGTAGCATAGTATAGGAATGGCTCGCCACCTTCAAAATAAATTGACTTCACCGAGCCTAGTTGACTGGCATCTTGCAGAATGCGGCGTACATCATTGATAGTCATCACGCCGTTCTGCCAGGGGCTGCCATATACGAAACAATGCTCACATTCCAGCGTGCACTGGTATGTGAGCAGCAGGTGCAGTCCGGTAAGTCTCATGCCGACCTCCTTGCTGATTTATGAGTTGACCGCTTCAACCATCATCGCCTGGATCAGCTCCAATGGCAACTGCTCTAACCGTTTGAAGCGGATGCAGCCTTTACCACAGTCCAGCTTCCCAAGCTCGGCACGGTGTTTCTCTACCACGCCCGTATCCATGTACAAGCTGATGTAATTCTTCTGCGAAGCGGTGCCGATTACGCCGCCCGGGAATTCATAAATTGGCATACCGTAGCGCATCGCCGCTTGAGCCTGGGGGGCGGCCTTCAATACCATCTCCCGCAGGGTTTCCAGGGCTTGCCGGCGGTCTTCAGGCTGTTTCTCCAGGTATTCCTGGACGTCCGCGCTTTGAAAATCCTGTACCATTTCTTTATACCTCCAAACTGTCCATCGATTTCACTGACTTTTCAAATAAACAAGCTGTGCTTTCTTGTTAATTCTATCCCAGGCGCGGCGGTGTAACCAGCCGCGCTTTACCGGCTTGGCTGTGCTCTCAACCCGCTCCAGCCAGTCTGCGCGCGCTGTCTCGGCCTGCTCGTAGCAACGGGCAGCAAATTCCAGGCGGTTAGCCGCTGGCAGGTGTGCCAAAGCCAGTGCACCGGTAGTGAAGCTGCTCTCAATGGCATCGCGCTCGCTGCTGAACAGCGGCAGGTGTGCCGGATAATTTTCCAGGGTAGCCCGGTGCAGCAGTTCATGCCGCCAGAACAAAGTCCCTGCGTCGAAAGTGCCGGTAGGCTGTGGACCCAGGTAGTGCAGCCCGGTATCCAACCAGGCTGGCAGGTACAGGCTGGTGCAGGGCGCTGCCGTACCGGTAACCCAGTGGCTGGGATGCTGTGGATGCAGGTGCGAGACCATCGACCCGGTCGTCTGGTCGCTGCGGATCGGTCCGATGCTGGCATGGGCGCACACTGTCGGGCCGGTGATGCCCCGGTCGGGATAGAAGGGCTCATCGCCGTGATCTCGCAGGGCAGCCATCAGATTAGCTACCGTCACTTTCCCGCTATGTGGGTGAAGATGGTCGCGCGTGCGGCAGGAGCGCTGATAGCCTTCCGCAAAGTAGGTGTAAACCGGCTCGGAGTAGCAGCGCGAGAAGTCGAAATCCACTGGACGCTTACACCAGCCTTTTTCTACCGCATAACTCACCAGGCTCGGCGAAGCAAGATCCCACTCGCTGCCCAGGCTCAGGCGGTTAGAGATCGTGTATACCCCGTGAACTTGTTTGGCAGCCCAATATACTCCAGCAGTTTCCAGCACCCAGGCCTGACGCGGATCGGCGATCAGGTAGCTGTTGTGATAATAAAGCTGTTTGAGGTAGCCGCAATTGCCACCCTGCCCGTACTGCTCCAGCAGCTCGGTGATCAACTGCACAGCCTCCAGGGCCGATTCCGCTCGCTCCAGTGCCAGGCGTAGCATATCCATTCCAGTCAGCGCAGGCTCTTTTTCCTGGGGGACCTTGGTGAAGACCGCTTCGTTGCCAATGACCACCCCATGCTCGTTGGCGCCCATCTCTGCTCCCCACATCCAGAAAGGCTTGGCGAGCAGCACCGCGTAGGTGTGGCGCACCTGGGGGATGCTGCGATAAGTGCACTTTACTTCACTGCCTTGCGGATAGTCCGCTGCGGGGATAACGGTCACATAGTGGGCTTCATTGGGCTGCCGGTCGGAATTTTTCCCAAATAGCATCACCCCGTCCTGGCTGGCTTCCGGTGTCACTACGATCGTATCGCACATGCTAACCTCGTCAGTAATATATATTGAATAAACCGGCTATCAGGTAATCTTAAGCCTTAAGGCAGACCAATCCTGGTCAACCGAGATCATCATTACCCCTGTCAAGCCCAACGTCTTGGCGTAGGCGTTTATGCTGTCTCGGTGGATATCTGTCTTAATCCGGGCGGTGCCTTTGTAGTAGGTTATCCATAAAGCACCTTTTGGATCCAAAGCCGCCTTGAGATTGGCTAGTTGCTCTTCCAACTCCTGGCGGTTCTTAATAAACGCCAGGATGATATCAGCCGGCTCACTGGCCTCGTTCAGCATGATCACCCCTGCGGGGAGCGACCCAAGTAGTTCTGCCAGATCCTGTGGGGCGTTGACAAACAGCACTTTTTTACCGGGCTTGATCAGCAGTTTTTCTGCTACCGTTTTTTCAGACATCGCTCGCTACTCCTGGAATTCTTTACCATCTGTTGATTAATGATCGGATTTTATCATTTTTTCTTATAGATCCCTGCTTCTTGACTTGTTCCCAGCTACCCTTCCCAAATACACTTTTCTTTGTAATACTTTGAGCCGTTCGTCGTATTAACCAGCAAATGACACTGGAAACACTTTTGAATCCCAACCCTGAACATCAAGACCGTGAACGTATGCAAGAGAGCGCCTGGATTGCCCAGGCCAGGCTCGACCGGCAGTTCTTTGCCAGCCTGTACGATCGCTACTTTCCACGGGTGTACAACTACATGCGCCTGCGCTGCGCAGATAGCCCGTTGGCAGACGACCTGGCTGCTCAGGTGTTCGAGCGGGCGCTGGCAAATCTGGGGAGCTACAATCCCGATCATGGGCCTTTTGCAGCCTGGTTGTTTGGTATCGCTCGTCATGCCTGGACAGACCACCTGCGCCGCCAGCGCCGGCAAGCCTGGCTCTCGCTGGCAGCGCTGCGCCGTGTAACCCCACTTGTCGAGACGCCTGAAGAGGCGATGATTCAAGCGGAGACGCAACAGGCCTTGATACGTGCCCTGCAAATGTTAAGCGAACGAGAGCGTGACTTGCTGGCACTAAAGTTTGCTGCAGGGATGACCAACCGCCAGATTGCCGGGCTGGTCGGGATGAGCGAGAGTAATGTCGGTGTGGTGGTGTTTCGGGCGTTAGGCCGCTTACGGGACCTACTCCAGGGTGATGCCGGTAAGGAGCAATAGAGATATGGACGAACGAAAGTTATCGGATGAATTTAACCGTCGCTGGAAGGATGGCGCTGTATCCCCAGATGATAAGACCTCTGATGCCGTACAGGAAGCGCTGCAAACCGCCCGCATGCTGGCACAGGCTAATTTCTCGGGGGAGAGCCGCAAGCGGGAAGAGATCCGTCGGCGCTTGCTGGCGCAAATCCCCGAAGAAAGCCAAACGCTTGCCCGAAAAGAAGTTGCAAGCAATGCTTTGCCGCTTAGCCTGCGCTATGCTGTTTACCTGGCGGTTGGACTGGCATTTATCCTGGGTTTGACCTGGGTCATCCGAAATGTTCTGCCAGGCGGTGCCCCCCTCTCGCAGCTCCCGGCAGCCGCCCCACTGGAGGTTACCGGTACGCCTTTACCCACCCTGACGCCCTTCCCGCCCCCGGAAAACTACACACCTTTAGCCGCACAAACCTACACCATCCAGCCGGGTGATACCTGGGAGAGTATTGCCGCCCGTTATAAGCTATCCCTGGACGAGCTACTCAGGCTGAATGGGTTGAACGCCGTAATTGAGCTGCAACCGGGTATGGTAATCCTGCTCGGTTATGTAGCACCGGATCTAGTTACCCCAACGCCACCGGTTCTATTACCGCCAGGCTACCTGAACCTGCAATCGTTGCCCGGAGAAATCATCCAGAGGATGACATATCCTTATTGGGATACACTCTGGCTGGAAGGCGAGGCGCGTTACCGACTGGCGGATGGCAGCACACAAAAAATGATCGTCCAGGCCTGGCTGGCGCGCGACGGCAGGGGACACATTCTATCGACTGGCAGGTTGCCGGGCGAGACTGAGTTTAATGCGTATACTTTACCGGGGCTGGCCTGGGTCAGTGATGGTCAGTCGATCACAACTTTTGATTACACATCTCAAACTTTAACCTCTACCAGTCTACCTGGCTTCTGGGCATACCACCCATTGGAAAGCACCGATCCCTTGATGGGGATGATTTTCCCGGCTCAGCCTTTACCCCCGGGTGAGAGCTTGCTGCCACGCGAGTTGGCGGTCTTTCTGGATCGACCTGTTCTGGTTGCGGATTGGGAGACAACACGTTACTGGATCGATGCCGAAACCGGTCTGGTATTACGCCGTCAGGCTGATCCAGCCGGTGGGGATGAAATCTTCGAGGTCGAGCTGCGTCAGGTAGTATTTAATCCAACGCTGCCCCCCGGGGTGTTCGACACGACCGAGTTGTCGGGGCAGACCTTTAACACCCCGCCTATACTGGCTGCCAACCTGCCGCCCACTCCAACTTCAACCCCCCTACCAATCCCGGTACTGCCTGTAGAGAGCCCGGCGCATGTCAGCCTGGTGCCCCAGGATGGGCTTCAACAGGTGGTAGAGGGCGATGAGCTGTACTTATTAATGACCGGCGCAAGTGCACCGTTCGAGCGCCGGTTTGTCCGGCTACAGGCGAGCTGCCTGTACAGCGAAGCAACCTGCCCGGCATACTGGATGCCGACCTTACCTAGCCAGGTGCAGGCGACCTTGTACTGGTCTTCGGACGGTCAGCAGGCGCTCCTGATGGATACCAACAGCGGTAAGCTGGTAGCTTTTGATCCGCAGAGTATAGCCTGGCGCACCTTGCTTCCTGATTTTTACGCCTCCAAAGAACCGGTGATCTGGTCGCCGGATCAGGCCTGGGTAGCTTTTAGCCTTCAGGCGCCGGATGGCAATGGCAGCCTGGCATCGATTGCCCGACCAGATGGCACAGAGCTGAAAAGTATCGTGCCCGACTTGGGTGGGCAGCAGGAGGTGCTGGGCTGGCTGGCAAATAACCGCCTGCTTTTCCTGCGCAGCTATAGGCCCCCTAAAGGTCAGGTAGGCATCACCGAGACGCCCAGCCTGTACTCGATTGATATTGAAACCGGTGAATATACTCTCCTGCCCTTCCAGGCCGATTGGTTGCTGGCGAAGAGCTATCCGGCTCCCTCGCCGGATGGCACGCGCATCGCTCTGACACAGCCGGGCTCCCCCGGTGCCGAACTGGTGATTGCCGACAGCGAGGGGCAAATCTTGCAGCGCCTGGGAGTGGATGGAGGTAGCCCTCTATGGTCACCGGACGGGCAGTGGCTGGCTTTTGTCGTTAGCGGCGGCACAGGGACAGTAGTTTACGTAGCCAGACCAGATGGCAGCGAGATGAAATCAGTCTTTCAAGCATCGATCTATCCGCCGATGCTGTGGGCTCCTGATAGCCTCCACTTGCTGGTTGAAGACTATGTTCAGAACTCGCCCGATGATCCTGGGTACCGGGAGATTTCTCTAATCTCAATCCCGGATGGCGCTGCTCGCTTGCTGACGATCCAGGGCAGCGGAGCCGGCTACGAGATGACCAATCCCTCGTTTCGTGCCCTCCCTATTCAATAATTGCTCAAAATAAATATGCCCCCCTTTTCAATTAGAGAGGGGGGCAGGGGAAAATTCCTTATGGCCGGTAGCGCAGCATCTCCACCGAGCGGTAGCCCGCGCCTGTCTCCAGGTAGCCCAGTAGCGACCGATGGTGTGAAGCAGGCAGGTATGCCAGCAGCGGCTGCGGTACTTTCAGGAAAAATTGTAGCGCCTGGCGCACCTGTACGTCCCATACCGGGGTAAGCCCCTCAAAGTCTTCAGGGTGAAGAACTCTACGGCAGTCTTCATAATGACAAGTTAACGGCATGTCAGTCTCCAGGTTGAAGGCAACGTAATCGTCGGTTACTTCTTCACCCGGCAGGATATCGCGGATGGCAATCTCGAAACCGTAGGCAGTGGCCAGTGAGTTATAGTGGCAGCAATGATTGGCGTATTTGGAGATATCCCAGCCGACGATGTGATTGCCATTGGCGTCGATGACGCAGTATTTATCAATATGATTATGATAGCG
>JAGDMX010000193.1 GCA_017860725.1 Chloroflexota bacterium
AAAGTCGTCGTTAGGATGATTATCGCGCCGTTTATGGGTTTGTCAACATACTGCCCGCTAAAAGCTATTTAAAGAACGTGAATTCGGGATGGGTCTTTTCTTCTCTCATCGGTTCAGTTTATTGATCTTTTACGAACATTTTGCTAGACTGTAATCACGTTATCGGTATCAGAGAGCTGTTTTGTAATTTAACTTGGTCCGATGAGCTGAATGGAGGTCTGATTCAAATATGATTACCCGCCTATATCTGATCCGCCACGGTGCTACCGAACTGAGCGCCGAAGACCGCTTCGCCGGCGGCACCGATGTGGACTTATCCTCGCAGGGACGCTGGCAGGCAGAGCGCCTGGCCATTCGCCTGGCAGATGACAAAATCGTGGCGATCTACTGCAGCCCGATGCGCCGTACGGTGGAGACGGCTTCTATCGTTGCCCGCCCGCACAGCTTGACCCCCATCCCACGTGACGAGCTGCGCGAGATCCATCACGGTGGCTGGGAGACCCTGCGCCGTGACGAAGTCGAGGACCGCTTCCCGGAGGAGTATGCCGCCTGGCAGGAGGACCCCTTCACCTTCGCTCCACGCGGCGGTGAGTCGGGGCTGAGCGTGATGGCGCGTGCATTGCCGGTAATCCGCGAGATCGTCTCACGGCACAGGGGTGAGAATGTGGCGGTTGTCTCGCACAAGGCCACCATCCGCCTGCTGATCAGCAGTCTGCTGGGTTTCGACGCCCGCGGTTACCGTGATCGCCTGGACCAATCGCCCGCCTGCCTGAACATCCTGGACTTCAAAGACCCCGTCCGCGCCCGCCTGATGCTGTTCAACGATGTCTCGCATTACGTCGACCAGCCGCCTTACTCTGGACGGCGCCTGTCCGACTGGTGGGATGCACCGGTTAATGCGGAAGATCCTAAGGATTTGGAAAATCCTTAGGATCTCGATGTATCCAAGGAGGAAACAATGACCACCCCCGAGACCCCTATTCCCACCGCCCAATCCGACCCCAAGGCGGTGCTCAATACGCGACTGGAGAGCGTCGCCTGGGCATTATTTCTGATTATGATCGGCTGTCTGTGGCTGATCCCAGACGAAATAATCCCGCAAGGAACCTGGTCGATTGGTGTCGGCTTAATTTTGCTGGGGTTAAATGCCTTCCGCTCGATTAACGGCATCCCGATGAGCAGATTCACCATCTTCCTGGGCACCCTGGCGCTGCTCTCCGGCATCGGCGACTATCTGGGTCTTAACCTGCCGATCTTCGCCATCCTGCTGATCCTGCTCGGGCTGAACATCTTGTATAAAATTATTTACCGGCCGAAGCAGAGTACGTAAGGGACTCCCGACATCCGACCAACTGGCAATGATAAAAAAAGCCTGTTCAGACCATTCTTGACAGGTTCATCTAAACAGCTATAATAAGAATTAGATTAATATTGTATATGGCGGGTATTTGTGATTACTTTGCCGCTGACAGCGAAACCCAGCTGCTTTTGGAAATCCAGGGGCATACTGTGGTTGATTAAACTGTAATCGCTATTGTCACATCATCTTATAGGTTCACCAATTGGCACAATCTCGCCTGTAAAAATGGAGGAATCTATGAATAAAATGGCGTTGATTATCGGGCTGAGTATCGCTGTGATGCTGGCCATGGCAGCATGCAACACCGGCATTCCACCTCAAGAGCCCACACCGGAAAATGTGGCTATTGCTCCAGAAGATGCACAGGCAACCATAGCCCCGACTCCGGATCCATTTACCCAGTCGTCTTCCGCCCAACAGGGCGCGTCGGTCGGCCAGATCGATTTTGGGATACCCACTCAACCGTTTATTCCCACTGGTATCAAACCACCTTTGTGGATGAGCGGGAATGAAGATATAACGCCGTCTGCAGGTGCAGCTGACTTTAGGATTCAGGTGCTTGGCTTTACATTTCCGAATGGGATGATCGCCATCAAGGCAGCTCCGTACCAGGCGCCTCATAACCCTGACCTGGATGAGGGATTAACCCCGGTGGGTAGGGTGGAAATCGGAGAGGGTGGTTCCAATCCTGGCACATACGACGTGAATCTGGATATAGAAGGCACTACACAATGTGTCTCGGGGGAATTGAGACCGGTGGAGAGCGATGGCAGCAATCCGCTTCTCGTAAGATTCGTACGAATTCCGCTGGTACCCAATCCAGAGCGTGTCAATTCATCTAAACCTTCATGGCCGCCGATCATCGAGGAGGAAGTGCCAGTAGATAGTTACGCCGGAATCACCGCCGATGGCGTGTGTTTTGTACTTAAATCAGGGGAGAGTTATTACCGTTACTGCAGTGAGCCGGGATCTGACCTGTCGGCAAAGAAAAACGAGGCCCAATACAATGAGCTCGTCGTCTCGATACGCACCACTGCAGAAATCTTTGGATTGCAGAATGATCTCGAATACTCACAAACCATCAGTACATTAGAAGATTCTGGGCATATTAACGAATGCTTCGAGAGCCAGAAGCCTGGGGGAAGAGGTGGGATATCGAATGGCGAAACCGCATGTGATTCGGACATTATTGCCGCTCCAGTGACCAAAGAATATTTGATGAGAACGCCAGGCTCTGCAGATTTACCTCCCTTCCAATCGCTCATCAACAACCCTACCCCAGAACAGAATCCTTGTGAGCCACCGCCACCCACTCCTGAGCCGCAGGAAAAAACATGCAAATCACCCTACATCGTCCGTTACAACGAATGGGTATGGAAAATCGCCCGTCGTTGCAATATCAGCCCTTATGCCATCATCGATGCCAACGGCTTGCTTCCGCCGTATTGGCTGTATCCGGGTGATGTTTTGATTCTGCCGCGCAATGCCCCTCCCTTCCCGGGTCGCCCACAAAGCAATTTGGGCAACAGCCCGTTTGCCTTTGCCTGGGGCAGCTTACCGCTTTCGAATGCGCTGGCGTCGTTTGCCTGGCAAGATCAGTCCACCACGACCCCCATCTCAGTTACCGTCGGCGTTGTCAAGGTGCTCAGAGAAATTGATACCGATCCTCAGAACCGCTATTCGGACAACAAAGACATCGTCAAGCCGGGAGATTACCGATTGGATTACTGGTTTGATGGAAATCAGAACTTTTTTGCCGCCACGATCAGTGGTTTCAAATATGTCGATGAAGTGATAACCCAAGTGACGAACCAGCAGATCCCGGCAGTGCCGGCTGCCTTTATAAATGCCGATGGCACCGAGCCCGTGAGCGCCCAGATCAGCGCCTGCCGCATATTCAGGCGTTGCGTCTTCTTCCAGCGCCGCTGTCCATAGCTAGCTAGGGATTCACAGGAGAAATATCCTGACAGCCATCGATCCAGGCCAGCTTCGGCGAGTCTAGTTGACACGATTTTCTTATTATTATGTCTCAAGGAGGAGGCAGCCATGACGAAACGTATTTGGTTGATCGGCATTTGCCTGATTCTTGTCATCGCGGCAGCCTGCGCTCCTGTAGCGTATCCCGTGCCTGCACCGACCGAACCACCTAAGGAGCAGCCGGAAGAACCAGTCACAGAAGTCCCGGCTGAGCCGGTCGTTGAGCAGCCGGCCACAGATGGTGAGCCAAAATTCCCGCCGCCAGGTGAGCCGCGCTTGCCCCAATTGCAAAAGCCCAGGCTGGAGTTTTTTAATGGGATGGATAATCTCGGCGTCCAGGTGATCGGCTTTACCTTTCCGGACGGAACCATTGCCCTAAAGGCGGCTACCTTTGCGGATATGTATTCCTATCCCTATGGCTACGATGTGAGTGGTGTATACACGCCGGTGGGGATGGTTGAAATGGGAGAAGGTTCGGATGCCGGGTTGCCGGCTGGCCCTTACCTGGTTATGCTGGACCTGGCATCCACCGAGCCATTTATCTCTGGCGAGATCCGATTTCTTTATGATGAAGGCTTAAAATACCCGGTCAATTTCATGCGTGTCCCCCAATCGCTCAACTGGATTCGATTTGACCCCTCCCAGGCTAAACGTGCGGAATTCCTAAATTTGGGATTACCCTCAGACAGCAGTGTTACCATCACCGCCGATGGGGTATGCTTCATTCTAAAAACCGGCGATGCCTCCAGGGGGGAAGAATATATACGCTATTGCAGCGAGTCGGGCTCAATCCTTTCGCCTCGCTCGATGTATAAACCCCAGTATGAAGAACTGATGCAGTCGATGGGCAAAACCGCCGAATATTTTGGCTTGTACAACGATATCCAGCTTGACCAGTTAATCAGCGAGATGGAGGATATCAAGCATATCGAACGCTGTGCTGACAAGAACCGGCTTGGTGACACGGATGGAGTGAAGCAAGAATGCGGCTCCGATATTAGCGTCGCCCCAGTATATGAGCAGTACTTCAGGGACAACTATGCCGCCGGGTATGACAAAATGAATAGCCAGTCTTTCCTGGGGAACCGCTACCCGCTAGCTACCGGGTTGGCACTGGCTTTCTGGCAGGATGATCCTTATGCCGGTCACTTCCCGGTGGCGGTTGGTACCGTCCAGGTATACAGCCAGATCGATACCGCTCCGGAGGCGGAGCTTGAGGATGGCTCGGATCTTGTCGAGCCAGGGGACTACCGCCTGGATTACTGGTTCGACGCCAACGGCGAGTTCTACGCCGTCTCGATCAGTGGTTATCGCTACGCTGATAACATGGAAGTGATCAACCAGCCGGTGCCAGCGGTGCCTGCCACTTTCGTCAACGCCGACGGCACTGAGCAGGCTCCTACCCAGATCAGCACCTGCCGTATCTTCGGGCGCTGTGTCTTCTTCCAGCGCACCTGCCCATGAGTAAATCAGACCCAAAGAATGTGCTAAATCCTTAGGGTCTCTGGAGCTAACCTATGGTCCTGCCGAAAGCCGAATTCAAGCTCTCCCCGACCCTGGTTGATGCATTAAAAACCGGGAATTGTGTCCTGGTTGCCGGCCCGCTGGCTTCGTTGGCGCCTATCGATTATCTTGGGCCGCCTTGTCCAGCTCGCCTGGCGCTGGAGCTGGCAGAGCGCATGAGCCGGCCACCGGATAACTATGAACCGTCCTGGGTAGCGCAGCTCTATGCAAAAAGAGAGAAACAGGTTGGATTGACGAGCTTTGTGAGAGAGCGTCTCGCGAACGTACGCTACCGCCCGAATTTACTGCACCACCTGGTGGTTCAGCTGCCTTTCAAATACATAATTTACACGGCGCAGGACGTCCTGCTGCGCGCTGCTTATCGCAGTCGCAACCTGCCGAAAAATTTTGTTCTACCAGCCAGCTCTGTGAGCTACGTGAAAGATGGCTCGGTCATTCAGATTTTTGGATCCGTGGAAGATGAGGTCACACTCAAGCTCACAGAAGACGAGCGGCGCCGGGTATTTGATGAGAGCGCTAGCCTCTCTGAGCTGTTGCGCACCCTGTCTCGCCAGTACAATCTGCTATTCCTCGGTTTCGCGGTGAATGATCCGGACTTGATGGACTTGTACTACCAGTTGCGTCCGCAGACTCAAGATCAGCTGCCGCGTGCCTTTTTGGTCGGTCCCGGCTACTCCGCCGATTATGACAAGTATTGGCTGGAGCACAACGCGGTCCTGTATGACGCCGATGCACAGGATTTTGTCTTGAGGCTGGCTGAGGCGGCTGATTTCAGTCTTGATTTGACTTGTGAGCACCCGCCTGT
>JAGDMX010000194.1 GCA_017860725.1 Chloroflexota bacterium
CTGCGCCCTGGCTGTAATTTGTTGATGACCCTGTGCGATCAGTATGACCTGCTACTCAGCCAGATAGAAGTGCACCGCTACTTCTTGTGGTTGGATCAGCAGGTTGAGTTACCAAGAGACGCTGTTATCACGGATTGGTACGATCACGCCTACCTTCCAATTGTCGAGCTGATTCAGGCGCAAGGTTTATTACTGGACTTTCCAGAACAGACTGAGACCGACCTGTACATGCTGATTACAGAGCACCGCCTGGAACTGCAAAGGCAGCTTGGCTGGCAGGTTGACACGCCAGGTGCGCTGCAAAACCTTGCCCGCGAAAAAAGCCCCCGACGTGGCAAACGATTGGGAGAGCGTTTCCTGCAAACGTTAATCCCGGATGCGATCAAATCTGGCCCGCAAGCTGGTGCCTGGCGGCAGGAGCGGTTGGCCAGACGAGAAAATACCAACCTTTTTGCAGACATCCTGGTTGCCGGAAGGGGCTTACCCGCCGATTGGAATACTTTGGATCACGCCATCCGGGTCGCGCAGCGCGAAAAGGCGCGCCTGCTCGGCCTGCGCGTCGTGCCCGATCCAGAAAGTGATGCTTGGGATACTTTGGAGAGTATAAAAAAGGAGTTCGCCCATCGCTGCTCGCAAGCCGGGGTGCGAGCCGAGGCAACCTTTGAAAAAGGTCCGGTCGTGCCAACCATTGTACAGCGCTCAGCCTGGGCTGACCTGCTGGTGCTGAGCCTGGTGCGCCAGAGCGGACCGGAAACCAAAATCGGCGTTGGCAGCGACTTTGACCTGATCTTGCAACGCAGTCCACGCCCTGTATTGGTAGTCCCGGAGGGAGCTGAATCTCCTTTAGACCGGGTTGTACTGGCATTTGACGGCAGCCCCAAGGCGAACGAAGCGCTCTATGCGGCGGCGTACATGGTTGATCAGTGGAGGATCGATCTGGTGGTAATCAATGGAGGTACATCCAACCAGCCAGGCGAGGCCTTAGGGGCGGCACGCGATTACCTGGAGAGGCGCGAACTGCCCGCTTCTTTTGTTTACCTGCAAGGATCCCCTGCGCAGGTAATCCTGGATAGCGCGGTCATTTACGAAAGTAATTTAATAATCATGGGCGGGTATGGCATTCAACCCCTGGCACACCTGGTGGTAGGCAGCACCGTGCACGCCGTACTACGCAGCGCTAACATTCCGGTACTGATCTGCCGCTAGACGATGGGAATTTGACTGAAGGCAGTACCGGGCTGTGCGATGCAAACCCGTAGAGAGCTGCAAATCGCCTGGAACACGAAAAGATACAGAAAAAGAATTCTAAATCGAAAAATATGTTATAATTAGAACATATTTTCTATTTTCGCTTAGCGAAACCAGCAAATGCCAGTGGCTAGAAAGCTCGTTGTATGTTCGGTAGAAGAGTAAACGGTCTCACAATTGTCTCGATTGGCTTCCTGGTGTTCATGATTTACCAGGTATTATTAGATCGCTCCACGAATAATAGCGACCCATTGGTACAGAATGCACCAGCCGCGGGGCTGGTTTCTAATGTCCAGGCAGCGGAACTTGACTCTCCAGGCCAAATAGAAGACCAGGCAGCTCCAATCGGCGACCCAGATGCTGTTGCTGCACCTTACGATGAATATGTCCTGACTCAAGGACCGCATGGTTTCTCTTACGGGCACATGGCGATTGATCTGACCGCCGGCAAAGGCGCCACGATCAAATCACCTATTAATGGCGTTGTCACTCAGAAATTTACCGATGAGTACGGCAACCCTACCCTGGTGATTGAAAACGAGCATTACCAGGTTACTTTATTACACGGGAAATATACTGTCGTTGTCGACGATATTGTCTCACTGGGTGATCCGATTGGCAGCGAAAGCAATAAAGGTTACACACTGGATTTCCGGGGCAACCTGTGCACAAACCGAGACTGCGGTTATCATACGCACCTTAATATTTTTGATAAGCAGTACTTTGCCAATGTCAACCCCATGAAGCTCATCTCACCATAGGTCGCTAGCGATACGACCAGAAGTATGCCTGGTCACCAGTGCCCAGGACAGCCAGGTAACCCAGGCTGGCAGTATCCCCGCAAACGTAAAAGGCATTCCACGGATCGTTCAAGGCTTTTTCATCCCACCAGCGCGGCGCTAAATCCGGCAAAGTAACTTGATCATAGGAGACCGATGTGCAAAATGCAGCAAACGACTCGAGCTCTTCCGGCGGGAATTCAAATGAGACCCATATCTGATTGGTCTCCGGATCATGTGATTCCCGGATATTCGAGGCAGATTCTGGTAGAAAAGCTGGCAACCAGCCACTCTCGATCGCCCCAGATTGGGCAGCCTGCTGGTATGTTGGGTAATTGCTGTCTACCAGCTCACTACAGCCGGAGACACCTAACAAAATGAGTGTTCCAAGTGTGATGGTGACCCAAAAACGAAGCATCCGAACCTCCAGATATAACACGGCGAAATTGAATTATACTTTAACCCGGATTGAACTCTCCGCATGAGCTCGTCTTATTGGTAGCGCTAGATGAAAGCAAGCACTCGATTCCCGATCACTCTCCTGGGTCTCATCACCCTATTGCTTGCAGCGCCATATATGCAGGCGATTGCTGGCATCGACGAAACCAAAGCCCCACCTGGATTTGAGCTTATCCGCTCCGAGAACGGTGTGGAATTATATAAGAAGGATTACAAAGGTGGCAGCCCGGATTATGTCCAGGTTATCGATCTGCGCCAGGGGGCGAAGGTCGTTCTATTGTATGGGACGATCAGCAGCTCAGGCAGTGGAAAGGGAGCTTTCGGCGGGAATGATCCCCGGTTTGTCTCCCAATCCCTGAAATCCTACTGGCAGGAACTCACTGCCGAATACGATGCCGCTTTCTGCGTGACCAATGGGCAGTTCTTCTTTATGCAAGAAAGTCCAACCCGGCTGCCTTTTTCCCTTAAGGTCAACGGTAAAATCTTGAGCGACGGTTATGAGGTTAAGAACTTTCCAAATCAGAAATTGATGCTGGAGCTTTGGGAGGATCACGCTCGTATCCGCACGCTGACCAAAGGGACTCTTTACACTTCATCAGCACCTAACATCGTGGCCGGGCTGGATGAGGAAGCACGTAAACGGATTGACCATTTTGTTGGACGCACTTTTGTAGGCGTTGACGACCGTAATCGGGATGGGCGGGCAGAAATCGTGCTGATCTTCAATACCCTGTCCGCCCGTCAAAAAGACGCTGCCCAAGTGCTGCGTGAATTTGGTGCCGACCAGGTGATGATGCTGGACGGTGGAGGCTCGACCCAACTGACTTGTGATGGTCAGAATTATATTGCCTCGGAGCGACTGGTGCCCCAGGCACTTGGGATAGTAGCTGGACCAGGTAAGGACATCCTGGCGAGCAGCACGAAACCAGCGCCGACCCAAGTCGCAGCTCAGGCGACTGTTCCCGATGCACCCGCTCCCACCAATATTCCAGAAATCGCTCAGGCGCCAATAGCCGAGCTGAACTCCGAGAGCAGTGAAGTAGCCGCAGTGCAGGCTACGCAAACCCAGGCGACATTGGATCTTGACAGCATCGCCTGGATCCCGGTGATCATATTACCCATCGGGCTGATCCTGTTTCTGGTGATTAAGAGTCGATCAGCTGGAACTTCTGACTGACAGTAGCACCGATCCTTTTACATTTACTCCACGGTCACACTCTTTGCCAGGTTGCGGGGTTGATCTACATCCAGGCCGCGCAGGGCTGCAATGTGATAGGCTAATAACTGCAGCGGGATGACTGTGATTGCCGGGCTGAGTAACCAGGGAGTCTCCGGCACCCACAGTACATGGTCGGCAATACCTGCAATGCGCTCGTCGCCATCGGTTGCCACAGCGATCACCATCCCGCCGCGGGCTTTTGCCTGCTCAATCTGGCTGAACATTTTCTCATACCAGGGATCGCGTGGCGCAATCACCACAACCGGCATACTGCGGTCGATGAGCGCGATCGGACCGTGCTTCATTTCACCTGCCGGGTATCCTTCAGCGTGGATGTAAGATATCTCCTTGAGCTTCAGAGCACCTTCGTAGGCAGTCGGCATATTGATCCCCCGCCCCAGGTATAGACAGTGCTGTACATGGATCAAAGCCCGCGCTACTTTTTCCACCTCGGCCTCACGGTCCAGGCACCGCCCTGCAAGATCCGGCACGAAACGCAAGTCGCGCACCAGCCGCTGGCGGACAGCTTTATCCAGCGTACCGCGCAGATCAGCAAGCAGAATTGCCAGCATATACAGATCGACTAATGGTGCCGTGTAAGCTTTGGTAGAGGCGACACCAATCTCCGGACCACTCTGCATCGAGATGTAACCATCCGCAACGCGCATAGCCTGAGAGCCAATCGCATTAACGATCGACCACAGGACTGCCCCTTTGCGGCGCGCCTCCTCCATCGCCGCCAGCGTATCGGCGGTTTCGCCAGATTGACTGATGGCCAGGACGGCTGTGTCCTGGTCAACTATCGGATCCCGGTAGCGAAATTCCGAGGCGATATCCACCTCTACCGGCAGGCGGGCAATATGCTCAATCAACACCTTGCCGACCATGCCGGCATGCGCTGCAGTACCACAGGCTGTGATAAAGATTTTCTGGAGGCGCCTGGCCAGCTCGGGAGTCAGGTTCAGCTCCGGCAGTCGGAGGCCGTGGCCGTTATCAAAGTCCACTCGCCCGGCAATGGTATCTGTCAGTGAGCGCACTTGCTCATGAATTTCTTTTTCCATGAAATGGCGGTACGCGCCTTTTTCCGCCGACACGGGGTCCCAGGCGACCGTGTGCACTTCATAAGGCACCACTTTGCCATCCAGGGTCTTCACCGCCAAGCCTTTGGTCGTCACCACCGCCATCTGGCGCGACTCCAGGAATACTACCCGCCGGGTATGCTCCAGGATAGCCGGGAGATCCGAGGCGATGAACATCTCCCCCTCGCCGATCCCGATGACTACGCCGCCAGCATTCCCAATCCGTGCCGCCACAATTTTATCCGGCTCGCGCGCAGAAAAAACGACGACCCCATGTGCACCTTTCAGGTGTCCAAGTGCCAGCCGGGTAGCCTCTTCCAGGCCGTTTTGAGCGGATAAATAACGCTCCACCAGATGCACGATGACTTCCGTATCCGTTTCGGACTTGAATATTGCCCCTTCATCCGTTAACTCTTCGCGCAGCTCGAGAAAATTCTCCACAATCCCGTTGTGTACGACGACAACATCCCCGGTCATGCCCAGGTGCGGGTGCGCATTACGAGCACTGGGCTCTCCATGAGTAGCCCAGCGAGTGTGTCCCATGCCCACTTGACCATGCACCGGCAGCTCATCTACCAATGTTGCCAACCGGGAAAGCTTACCCGCGTCCCGACGCACCTCGATACAGCCATTCTGCAAGACAGCCAGGCCGGCCGAGTCGTAGCCGCGATATTCCAGACGCTTGAGACCGTTCAAGATGATCGGCGTCGCATCCTGCGGGCCGATATAACCAACTATTCCACACATTGACTGATTCCCTCCATACAATATTATTTGTTGCACACACCGCATCGGGAGCTACAAACCCCGTTTCTGACAAGGAAAAACACCCGCTTGCTGTGTGCCCTAGAGCCACACCGCCTATTTTGTCCATCCAGTCAC
>JAGDMX010000195.1 GCA_017860725.1 Chloroflexota bacterium
TCGGCGTAGTCACTTGTCGGATTCAGGAAGATGCCCGATCCGGAGTCACCGCCGCAGCCGGCACCGTGATTATCGGAGGGATTGTTGCCCAGGATCAACCACAGCGGGTCTTGGGTGCCTACTGCGCCCACACTGGGGTTGAAGCGCTGCTCGGACACTTTGCGGATGAATTCAAAGTTGCGGGTGTAGGGTCCACCGCCCACATTGACTCCATCCTGCCCGTAGCCGACATCGTAAAAGCGCTCGGCGGTCTGACCGGTGGTGCCGATCAACTCATCCACCAGGCTCGGATAGGGCAGCGCCGCCGGGGTGATCCCGGCAACCGGCTCATCCAAAAACGCCAGGCCATAATCGGCGGTGAAGGGCCAGTTGGCCTCCACGTAACTCGGGTGCGTCGCCCAGCTATGGGAAAGGTACCAGGTCCCGCCAGTGATCTCCCAGGTAGCCGGGTCGACACTTGCCTCCGGATCGAATGTCACCCATACCTCGGTGATTCCACTCGCCGGGTCCTCCCAGAAACTGGTGCAGTGCCCGGCTGTCAGCACCACATCCTCATCGATCAGTGTGCCAGAGCAGAAAGTATAGCCTGGCACCAGCAACAGCGCCCCGTAAGGATGTCCATCGCCATCCGGTTGCCCACCGGTGACCGCGCCGGCAGGGAAGATGGCGACCAAAGCTAGAATCAAAGCGATCACAATCGGAATCAGTTTCTTTTTCATGTTTTATCCTCCTGTTTGAATGAGAAAACCTGTTACGGCCTTGAATTTCAAGGCACTCCAATATAGCCCCGCATCGACCTACACTCATAAAATAGCACGGTTAGGTGATTGAGTCAAGAGTGATTTATTTGCCTTTGAAGTAACTCCCGCCGATCCCCTGATTTAGCATCAGTTTTTGATTGCGCTATACTAATATTATATGAGCTCAACGTTCACCATCCGCCCCGTCCAGCCGGACGACAGCCCGGCGCTGGCAGCCTTGATCCAGGCTACACCCTCCCTCGGACAGATATCCTTCACCTACAAGTATCTGGCAGATGTGATTGCCGTCCACCAGGCTTTATCGCCAGGCTTTGACGGCCTGGTTGCTTTGGAAGGGGAGACGATCGTCGGCCTGGTGTTTGGCGAGCGTTTAGACGTCCAATATGCGGGGGGTGTGCGCCCGGCTGGCTATATCTCCAACTTGCGTGTCCACCCCGACTATCGCAGACAGGGCATCGCGCACAGCCTGGCGGCATATGGACTGCCCTACGCCGAGAATATCCTCGGGCAGGATGGTCTGCTGTATGCCGCCGTGCCCGCCGGCAACCTGAGTGAAGCGCTCTTATCCACCTACAATTTCCACACCACCCAGCCTATCCAGGGTGGCGCGGTGCCTATGCGTGGCACTCCGCCGCGTGATCTGCCGGGAATTTCCGTGCGCCCCGCCTTCCCCTCTGACCTACCCTCCCTGGCGGATGGTATGAACCGTTTCTATAAAGACCACATCCTATGGAGCCCGGTCAGCCCCTCCTCGCTGGCCGCTTTCCTGGAACAACAAGCTGCCGAGGTACGCCCTAACCAGCTCTACCTGGCCGAACGCGCTGGTCAGATCGTCGCTGGGCTGAGCACCTCCGACCGCACCAATCTTGTGCGCATGCACATTGCCCACGCCCCCGTCTACCTGCACCTGCTGGGTGCACTGTTGGGCGTGCTGCCAGCCACTGGCAGCTTACGCAGTCTGACCGTGCGCCATGTTTGGTATGCACCAGGCGAGCAAGAGGCTGCCCGACACCTTTGGCAATCGTTGCGCTATCGGCTCCGTCATCAGGCCACTTCCCTCGGGATTGCTTTTGACCCGCAGGACTCCCTGGCAGACGTGTTCCAGCTGCCATCCTGGCTACCGCTGGTCTCTGCCCGCTACGGCCTGCGCACTACTTTACAGGATGATCCCGACCGCCCGGTGTACTGCCTCGCCGGTCCGTAAGGATTCCAATATTCCCCCTTGACATTAACGTAACGTCATAGTTTATACTGTCTTCCGGAGGCGATGATGAAACGCTATACGGTTAAACAGCTTGCAGAGCTGGCTAATGTAACCAACCGCACCCTGCACTACTACGATCAGATCGGCTTGTTGCTGCCGGCGTCGTATGGCGATAACGGCTATCGCTATTATGACGAGAATGCCGTTTTCCGGCTGCAGCAGATCCTGTTCTTCCGCGAGCTGGGTTTCAGCCTGGAGCAAATCCATACCATCCTGGAGAGGCCGGATTTCGACCTGCTGCGCGCCCTGGAAAACCACAAGCTTGCCCTGCAGGGTAAAGCCGAACGCATCAACCGCCTCATCGACACCGTCGATAAGACCATTTTGCATATCAAAGGAGAGATTGAAATGAGTAAGCTGGAATTTTATGAAGGTTTTGACGAAGAGAAGCAAAAAGAATACACCCATCGCGCTCGTGAGCGCTGGGGCGACGAAGCCATGGCCAGGACCAAAGACTGGAACGCCTACACTCCCGAGCAGAAGAACGACATCCTGGGCGAAGGTCACGCCATCAACATGGGCATTGTCGCCAACATGGATAAGGGATTCGACAGCCCTGAAGTGCAGTACTGGATCGGTCGCTGGCACAACGCCATCAATACCTACTTTTACGACTGCTCGCTGGAGATCTTCGAAGCCTTAGGTCATGGCTATGCGCAAGACCCGGAGTTCACCGCCTTCTACGAGAACATCCAACCCGGACTGGCTGTCTTCATGGAGCAAGCCATGACCCACTATTGCCGGGTCAAGGCGGGGCAGAGTGGATAAGGTCATTTGGTGTTATCCTAATCAGGATCACTACTAATTTCACTTGATTTGCAGGGAGGTACCTGCTCCGCCATCATAGGCTGGGCAAGATACCTCCCTGCTTTAATTACCATTTTACCCTCCTAAAATGCCTTCAAGATTGACGGATGATTTTATTATTGCTACAATCATCTCAGAGGTTTACTCAAAATTTTCTTATCGGCTATCTAGGTAACGTGAATTCGGGATAAAAGGATTTTAGGTTTATTATGGGCGGCTCCGCCGCCCATAAACCCAAAACACCCCTTTTTTTCTTATCCCGAACTGACGTTAAGTAATGAAGTGTGCGGCATCGTTATTGAGACTTCAGCCTACCATGATTGAAATGGGTTTTGCCATTCTTCAATCAAGTCTGCCACTGCAGTGATTAGAGGGCAATATGATCAAAAATCCAAATTCGCTTGAGAATCTTTCTGCTCATCCTCGGCTCCCCTGGTATCTTTCCCCAACCTGGCAATTGGTCCTGATGGCTGCCATCATCTTCATCGCAGAATTGATTGCTATGGGGGTAATTTATTTTGTGAATACACCGAATTACCTGGTGGAGACCTTTTTGGATGCTATGTTCATGATTCTATTGATCTTGCCGGCTCTTTACTTACTGCAAATGCGGCCTATCCGAAACCAAATGAAGAAACGCGAAACAGCAGATCAGGCTTTACGTAAAAGCGAAAAACTATTGCGCACCGTTTTAGAGCTGCTTCCGGTAGGTGTCTGGATCACGGATGCCAAGGGAACAATCCAGCAAGGCAATCAGGCGTCTCAAGAGATTTGGGGCGGTGCCCGCTATGTGGGTATTGATCAGTACGGGGAATATAAAGGCTGGTGGTTAGATAGCGGCAAACGCATCGAGCCGCACGAATGGGCAGCCGCAAGGGCGATCAAAAATGGCGAAACCTCTCTGAACGAAGAAATTGAGATCGAGAACTTTGATGGCGCCCACAAAATTATCCTCAACTCGGTTAAGCCTTTCTATGACGAGCATCAAACGCTCGCCGGAGCAATCATCGTCAACCAGGACATCACAGAGCGCAAGCAAGCCGAGCAAGCCCTGAAGGAGCGCGAGGCGTTATTCAGCACTGCCTTCCAGTACCTGCCTGTAGGTGTCTGGCTGACCGATCAAACCGGAAAAATTACCTATGGAAATCCGGCCGGTCAGGCGATTTGGGCGGGTGCCCGCTATGTGGGTATGGAGAGTTATGGAGAATACAAGGGCTGGTGGTTGAGCACCGGCAAGCTCATCGAGACGGATGAATGGGCAGTCGCCAGGGCAATCGATAAAGGGGAAACCTCGCTAAATGAAGAGATCGAGATCGAATGCTTTGACGGCAGTCATAAAATCATCCTCAATTCAGCCATCCCCGTCCGTGACGAAAAGGGGCGCATCTTATGGGCATTTGTAGTCAATCAGGACATCACCGAACGTAAACATCGGGAACAAGTTCTCCAGCAAACCAATGAGCTGCTGGAACGATTTTTTACCAGTATTGGTACCTTGATTGCCTACATGGACCGCGACTTTAATTTCATTCGCGTCAATGAGTCTTATGCCAAATCTGCCGGTCATACCCCCGATTTCTTCCTGGGTAAAAACCATTTTGACCTGTACCCTCACCCCGAGAACGAAGCTATTTTCCAGCAGGTAGTAGAAACCGGTGAGCCATTCTCTGTATTCGCCAAACCATTTGAATACGCCGAATATCCCGATCGCGGCGTTACTTATTGGGACTGGAGCCTGCAGCCAGTGAAAGGTGCTAATGGCGCCGTCCAAGGCGTGGTTCTCAGCCTGGTGGATATGACCGAGCGCATCCGTGCTGAAAGCCAGTTAGCCCATCAATACCAGGAGCTGCGTGAGCTGACGATTGCCGAACAAAAACAACGCGCGCTGGCAGAAAGCCTGGTGCAATCCATCATCGCCTTGAATTCCAGCCTGGAGCTTGAGAAGGTTCTGGAATCCATCCTGGACCAGATCCGGCGTGCGATTCTATTCCAGGGAGCGGATATCATCCTGCTGGATGGATATACTTTACGAGTCGCCTGTAGTACAGGCTTCGAAGATTATCCAGCCAGCAAACAGGCGTTGGAAGGTACTTACCGGATAGAAGACGTCCCACTTTGGAATCAAATTTATTTGACCCATAAGCCCATGGTTGTCCCAGATTCATTGGCTCACGCCGAATGGCAGATTATTCCAGGGATGGAGTGGGTGCGGTCATACGTAGGTGCTCCTTTGGTTGCCGGGGGTTGGCTGATTGGCATCATCAACCTGACCAGCGAAATCCCCGGCTTCTTTGATGAGCAAATCGTCGAAAGGGTGATGGTCCTTACCTCGCCCGCCTCACTGGCGCTGCGCAATGCTCAACTATATAATGCCGAACAGACTGCCCGCCGCGCCAACGAGACATTGAGTAGCGCCGCTATCGCTTTAACGCGCACCCTTGACCTGGATCAGGTATTAGACACCCTCCTGGAGCATATTGCAGAGATTATCCCTTGTGACACGGCCATTGTCAGTCTGATGGCAGGCACAGACAATCTCTCGGCACGTGCGGTACACGGCCACCCTGTGCAAATTACTTCAGATGAAATTCTGACATTGGGCGGAGAGATTGAAACCAATTCTCTCATCCAACGATTGATCTCGAATCAAATGAGCATTTTAATCCCGGATACAACCGATTATCCGGAATGGAAGTTTTCTGCGGGTGCTGGGCCAATTAAAGCCTGGCTGGGTGTTCCCATTGTCGCCGGTGAGAAAACAATCGGTATAGTCAGCCTGGGGCAATTCGAGAGTAAATATTTCTCTGAAGAGCATAAGACC
>JAGDMX010000196.1 GCA_017860725.1 Chloroflexota bacterium
CATTGAGGAACATACCCGGGCGAAAGTCTTCTTTCACACCGATGGAGATGTATTTGACCTGCTGGACGACCTGGTGGAGATTGGGGTGGATGTGATCAATCCGGTGCAGACTTCCGCCGGGAGGATGGCGAACCTGCCCGATCTGAAGAAACGCTATGGCGCCAACCTGTGCTTCTGCGGTGGCATCGATACTCAGCGCATCCTGCCATTTGGCACGCCACAGCAGGTGCGCCAGGAGGTGCGCCGGGTGATCGAATTACTCGGCCCCGGCGGCGGCTACATGGTCGGCGCGGTGCATACCATCATGGACGATGTCCCGCCGGAGAACATCCTGGCGATGGTGGATGCTGTGGAGGAGTTTGGGTATTACCCGCTGGGATAATAGTCTTGGTAAAGTTTCAGTTGCTGGTCGGGCTGGCGTTCTTACTCCTGGGAGCTGCCTGTACGGACGATCCCTGCCCGCAGGAGCACATGGTGCTTGTACCAGCCGGCTGGTTCCTGATGGGGGAAAATGACGGGCGCCGGTCAAACCAGCCGCAGCATCGTGTCTACCTGGATGCTTACTGTATCCAAAACACGGAAGTTACCGCTGGGGAATTTACCGCTTACCTTGCGGCAGCCGGCCGGCCAGCCGACGTCGGGAATCACATCTGGCTCGATAAGAGGGACAGCTTACCGGCAATCGGCGTGCTTTGGCGGGATGCGGACGCTTACTGCCGGTGGGACGGGCTGCGTCTGCCGACTGAAGCGGAATGGGAAAAGGCCGCTCGTGGAGTGGATGGACGTCGCTTCCCCTGGGGAAATTCATGGGACCCGCGCCTGGCGAATACAGCCGAGAGCGGTCTTGAGGAGGTGCTACCGGTGGGCAGCTACCCGGCGGGTGTAAGCCCATACGGCTTGCTGGATATGGCGGGCAACGCGGCCGAATGGGTAGCAGATTATTTTGCGTTCAACTATTATCAGGTTAGTCCTACGCACAACCCAATTGGATCTACCCTGGTGCTGGATCATGGCCTGCGCGGTGGATCGTATGTCTCTCCTGCCGGGCAAGCTACCACCTACTTTCGCGATTCTTCCCACTCTGCACTGCCCAACCCACGGGTCGGATTCCGCTGTGCTGTGAGCGTTAAATAAAACGATAGGCGGCCTGTATGCCGCCCATCGTTTGCCAGCCGGGTAAGAGATCATCCGCCTTCTTTTTCGTACGGGACACCGACCGCTGCCGGCGGAGTGGTGCGGCCTACAACACCTGCAATCACGATGATCGTGATTACATAAGGCAGCATCAGCAAGAACTGGGATGGGATTTGGATCCCCAGGATCGCCAGCTTGGAGGCCAGCGAGTCGAAGAAGCCAAATAACAGGCCGGCTCCGAAAGCACCAAAAGGCATATAATTGCCAAAGAGCATCGCTGCCAGGGCGATAAAGCCGCGCCCGGCAGTCATCATCTCATTGAAGCTCCCAACCGATCCCAGGGTAAAGTAGCTGCCTGCAAAGCCGGCCATTGCAGAACCGAGCAGCACTGCAATCCAGCGGGTGCGGATGACGTTGATCCCCAGGGTGTCGGCTGCTCGTGGATGCTCGCCAACAGATCGGTGGCGCAGTCCCCAGCGGGTGTAAAACAGGGCAAACTGCAGCAGGAACAAGAAGGCGAACATGGCGTATATATAGATGTTACTGTCAAAGATGATTGGCCCGATCAAGGGTATTTTGGTCAGGAATGGTATGTGTATGGGTTGAAAGACACCCGGATCGTTCCACTCCCGGTGTGTTTGTAAAAATTTAGCGGCAAAATAGGAAGTCAAGCCTGTAGCCAGAATATTGATTACTGTGCCGGAAATAATCTGGTTGGTTTTATATTTGATGCTTAGAAACGCGTGGATGACACCCATTAGTACGCCTGTTGCCACGCCTGCCGCCATGCCTATCCACAGGTTGCCAGAAAGGCTGCCAATAAAAGCACCAGAAAAAGCCCCGGCCAGCATCATGCCTTCAATGGCGATATTGATCACCCCGGCTCGCTCGCATAAAATACCGGATAGCGCCCCTAGCGTCAGCGGTACCGATGCCGTCAGGGTCGTCTTGAGCAGACCGCCAACGTTGAGTGACTTGCCGGCAGCCCCCCAGGCTAAAAAAGCCACCACAAACATCGTCGCCACCAGGAAGAGCACCAGGTTTGTCCGGTCTCGAAAACCGCCTCTGCGGATTAACTGGATGGATCCCAGCAGGACCTGCAGGCCGGCCAGCACGTAGAGCACTGTCTGGGTCGGGAAGATTAAGTCGGGCACCTTCACCGTGGACCCACCCGGGGTGAGACCAAATTTGGTCAAGATTCCCGGTTCAGCAGTCCTGGCGAACAACCACCAGGTCAGCAGCCCCAGCGCCACCATGACAGCTCCCATGGTGTACTGGCGCACCGGGGAAACATAATCAATATGTTTGTGTAATACAGTTGTGGACGGTTGTGCCGTTGCAGTTGCCATATTATTTGCCTCCCCACGAGCCAGCAAGCGTGATTCCTTCCGCACTTACTGGCTGCTTCAAGCGGTAAATAGCCCGGATAATCCCCGGCGCAGCTACAAAAGCCAGGATCAAGGCCTGCAAGATTGAGACAATATCGATTGGGATTCCCGTAGTCACCATCATGGTTGTCGCCCCGCTGCGCATAAAGCCGAAAAGCAGCGCAGCCAGCACAACACCTAATGGATGATTGCTGCCCAGCAAGGCGATAGCAATGCTGTCAAAGCCATATCCCGATGAAAACGCCGAAGCCAGATTGTGGTTAATCCCCATGACTTCATTTGCGCCGCCCATACCGGCTAACGCGCCGGCCAGGGCCATCGAGAGCGTCATCACCGTTGCGACCTTCATGCCGGCATAGCGCGCCGCGTGCGGATTGGAGCCTACTGCCCGGAAATCAAAACCCCACTTGGTTTTCCATAGGAACCAGTAGACCAGGTAAGCCGCTGCCAGGGCAAGGATGAAACCCCCGTGAAAGCGGATGGGATCATCAAAAAAACGGGGCAGCTCAGCAGATGCCATGATGGATGGGCTGACCGGATTGGCTGAACCTGGACGTTGCATGGGGCCATTGAGCAACCAATCGCTCAAACGAAATGCAATATAATTTAACATGATGGTCGTGATGACCTCATGGGCGCCGGTCCTGGCTTTCAAGAAACCAGGGATAAAGCCCCACAAAAAACCACCCAGTGCACCAGCCAGGAATGCCAGCGGGATGTGTAATATGGCCGGGATTCCGGTAATTGCGTAGCCAATGTAAGCAGCGAAGATTGCGCCCAGGAAGATCTGGCCTTCCGCTCCGATATTGAACATGCCGGCGCGAAATGCCAGTGCTACGGAAAGGCCACCGAAAATATACGGGATTGAGGTCACCAGCCCTTCCGTAAATGGGTAAAAGAATTTTACTAAGTATGCTTTATCGCCGGTCTCAAAGAAAGCCGCTAGATTTGCCCAATCGCCAAAGGCGCCATTAAACCAGGCGCCGTAGGTAGTTGCCACGATGCTGAAGGCGGTTTTTATCCCTTCCCATAGGGATACCTGCAGGGCAGTATAAAACTCCTCGCTGGTCAAGACGATAAAGACGCCACCAATGATCAAGCCAGTCAGGATGGCCAGAAATGGAACCAGTATGGTTTGAAATATCCGTTTGCGCCGGGGCTGGGCAGATCGATCCGGGGTAAATTCCTCAATCAAGATTTGGCCAGCATCTTTCTTGCTGCCGTTTACAGGTTTATCAGGAGGCGAACCTTGGGCAGAAGGAATTTCGGGGGTATCGTTTTCGACACTCATGCGTGCACCGCCTGTAGGTACATACTAGATTTTGTTCAAGCTGCCACGTCTATCACGCCTGCCATCAGCAAGCCAACCTTTTCCTTGGTAGCGGCTTCGGCCGGTAGGATATCGATGATCTTGCCGCGAAACATCACCGCAATCCGGTCTGAAAGGGCCATGATCTCATCAAGCTCGGTTGAGACCAACAGGATGGCGGTACCCTGATCGCGTTTTTCAATAATCCGACCGTGGATATACTCGATCGAGCCCACATCCAGGCCACGCGTCGGCTGTGAAGCAATCAACAGCTTGATCGGGCGGGAAAATTCACGGGCGACGATCACCTTCTGCTGGTTGCCGCCGGAGAGTGAACCGGCGTTGGTCATGGGACCGGGTGTGCGGATGTCAAACTCCTGGATCAGGCGATTGGCGTTTTCCAGGATCTTGTTGTTTTGCAGGACAACCCCTTTGGTGAACGGCGCCAAGTAATACGTGTTAAGCATCAGGTTATCAGCGACAGGGAAAGGCAGCACCAGACCATCCATCTGGCGATCCTCCGGAACGTGAGCCACACCCTGCTCGGTGATTTGACGCGGCGAACTGCGGGTTACATCTTGATCGTCAATCCGTATCTTGCCTTCAAAGGGCGGGCGCAACCCGGTGAGAGCCTCGACCAGCTCGGTCTGGCCGTTGCCCTGCACGCCGGCAATACCGAGCACCTCTCCCTCGACCACTTCGAAGGACACGTCGTCTACCATGACATGCTGTCGGTCATCCAGTACGACCAGGTTCTCCACCTGCAGCACGCATTTGCCGGGGCGGCAGGCGTCTTTTTCTACCTCCAGCTGTACCGCGCGGCCGACCATCATCTCCGCCAGCTGGCTCTGGTCCGCCTCGGCCGGCGTGGTGCTGCCGATCACTTTACCGCGCCGGATGACCGTGATGCGATCGGCGATTTCCAGGACTTCCTTGAGCTTATGTGTGATGAAAATGATCGATTTGCCGCGCTCGACCAGGGAGCGCATAATCTTGAACAGGCCTTCAATCTCTTGCGGTGTCAGGACTGCAGACGGCTCATCCAGAATCAGGATATCGGCTTCCCGATATAAGAGCTTGATAATTTCTACTCGTTGTTGGACGCCAACAGGCAGGTCTTTGACATAAGCGTCCGGATCAACATCCAGGTTAAATTGTTCCGAAATGTGCCGAATCTTGGCGGCAGCCTCCTTCCGATTCAAGACGCCGCCAGGGTGCACATCTTCGTCGCCCAGCATCACATTCTCGGTCACTGTAAATACCGTCACCAGCATGAAATGCTGGTGTACCATACCCACGCCGGCAGCAATGGCATCTCGGGAGGAATGAACTGTGACTGGCTGCCCTTTGACGAAGATTTCTCCTGAATCTTGCTGGTAAAGCCCGTAAAGGATATTCATCAAGGTGGTTTTGCCGGCGCCATTTTCACCCAGCAGGGCGTGAATTTCACCTTGCTCCAGGGTCAGGTCAATCGCATCATTGGCCAGCACGCCCGGAAAGCGCTTGGTAATCCCGCGAAGTTCCAGTACTGTAGCCATCCTTTTTGCTAAGCTCCTTGATACTCATTATAGCTTAATGTGATAGCTTGATTACAACACCGTCAATAAAATTTTGATACGAGACCTGCATTGGCTCCAGGTAAAGAATGGAGCTGGTGTATTACCAGCTCCATTCTTTTGTTGCTTATTCGACGTTATGGCGCAACTGGCATTGTCGCGATCGTACCGGCGATGATCTCCAGCTTGAGGGCGTCAATCTCGGCCTTCAGCTCGGCCGGGACCTTGTCGGCCCACATTGAGCCGTACGACAGGTC